>NZ_JBJNRJ010000100.1:0-5880 GCF_046233715.1 Trujillonella humicola
CAGACATCGTCGGACATCCGCCGACCGTCGTCCGCGTCTCCGCCTCACTCCGGTAGACACGCCGCAGCGATCCGCGGCCGTGCAGCTGTAGTACTAGATGGGTGGGGTGGGGCGGCCTTGCATGGCGGCCCACACGCGGGCCGGGGTGCACGGCATGTCCACGTGCCGGATTCCGAACGGGGCCAGCGCGTCGACGACGGCGTTGACCACCGCCGGCGGGGACCCGACGGTCGCGGACTCCCCGATCCCCTTGGCGCCGATCGGGTGGTGCGGCGACGGGGTGACCGTGTAGCCGGTCTCCCAGTCCGGGACCTCCATGGCGGTGGGGATCAGGTAGTCCATGAACGACCCGCCGAGGCAGTTGCCCTGCTCGTCGAAGCCGATGAACTCCATCAGCGCCATGCCGACGCCGTCGGCCAGCCCGCCGTGGATCTGGCCCTCGACGATCATCGGGTTGATCCGGGTGCCGCAGTCGTCGACCGCGACGAACCGGCGCACGTGCACCTTGCCGGTGCCCGGGTCGACGTCGACCACGCAGATGTAGGCGCCGAACGGGAAGGTCAGGTTCGGCGGGTCGTAGGTGACCTCGGCGTCGAGGTTGCCGTCGACGCCCTCGGGCAGCTCGACCGTGCCGTGCGCGCCCAGGGCGATGTCGGCGATCGTCTTCCCGGCCGACGGGTCGCCCTTCACGAACCAGCGGCCCTTCTCCCACTCCAGGTCCTCGGGCCGGGTCTCCAGCATGGCCGCGGCGATCAGCCGCGCCTTGTCCTTGACCTTGCGGGCGGCCAGCGCGACCGCTCCGCCGCTCACCGGGGTCGACCGGCTGCCGTAGGTGCCCAGCCCGAACGGCGTCTGGTCGGTGTCGCCGTGGACCACGTCGACGTCCTCCGGCGGGATGCCCAGCTCCTCGGCGAGGATCTGCGCGAACGTCGTCTCGTGGCCCTGCCCCTGGGTCTGCACCGACAGCCGGACGACGGCCTTGCCGGTGGGGTGCACGCGCACCTCGGCACCGTCGGCCATGCCCAGGCCCACGATGTCCATGTGCTTGCGCGGGCCGGCCCCCACGGTCTCGGTGAAGAAGGAGACCCCGATGCCCATGAGCTCGCCGCGCGCCCGCTTCTCGGCCTGCTCCCGGCGCAGGTCGGCGTAGCCGATCTGGTCCATGGCCATCCGCAGGGCCGGCTCGTAGTCACCGGAGTCGTACTCCCAGCCGGTCTTGTTCCGGTAGGGGAACTGCTCGGGCCGGATGAAGTTCCGCAGCCGCAGCTCCGCGGGGTCCATCTCCAGCTCCGCGGCCAGCACGTCGACCATCCGCTCGACCAGGTAGACCGCCTCGGTGACCCGGAACGAGCAGGCGTAGGCCACCCCGCCCGGTGCCTTGTTCGTGTAGACGCCGGTCACCGAGCAGTGCGCGGCCTGCAGGTCGTAGCTGCCGGTGAAGATGGAGAAGAAGCCGGCCGGGTACTTGGTCGGCTGGGCGGTGGCGTTGAACGCCCCGTGGTCGGCCAGCACCTTCGTGCGGACGGCGAGGATCTTCCCGTCACGGGTCGCCGCGACCTCCCCGCGCATGATGTAGTCCCGCGCGAACGAGGTGCTCATCAGGTTCTCGGAGCGGTCCTCGACCCACTTCACCGGCCGGCCGGTGACGATCGAGCCGACGACGGCGAGGATGTACCCGGGGTAGATGCCGACCTTGTTGCCGAAGCCGCCGCCGATGTCGGGCGAGATGACGCGGATCTTGTGCTCGGGGATCCCGGCGACCATCGCGAACAGCGTGCGGTGCGCGTGCGGGGCCTGCGACGTCTCGTAGAGGGTCAGCCGCCCGTCGACCGGCTCGTAGTCGGCGATGGCACCGCAGGTCTCCATCGGCGCCGGGTGCACCCGCGGGTAGACGACCTCCTCGCTGACGACGACGTCGGCGCGGGCGAAGACGGCGTCGGTCTCGGCCGCGTCCCCCGCCTCCCAGTCGAAGACGTGGTTGTCGGTCTGCCCCTCCTTGTCGTCGCGGATGACCGGGGCGTCGGGGTCCAGGGCGCGGCGGGCGTCGACCACCGGCGGGAGGTCCTCGTACTCGACGTCGATCAGCTCGAGGGCGTCCCGGGCGGAGTACCGGTCCTCGGCGACGACGAACGCGACCTCCTGCCCCTGGAACCGGACCTTGTCGGTGGCCAGGACGGCCTGCACGTCGGCCGACAGGGTCGGCGCCCACGCGAGGTTCAGGCCCTCGAGGTCCTTGCCGGTGACCACGGCGTGCACCTTGGGGTGGGCCAGCGCCTCGGTGGTGTCGATGGACACCAGCCGGGCGTGCGCGACCGGCGAGCGCAGGATCGCGCCGTGCAGCATGCCGGGCAGCACGATGTCGTCGAGGTAGCGGCCCTTCCCGCGGATGAACCGCGGGTCCTCCTTGCGCTGCACCCGGCCGAACCCGATCGGCCGGTCCGGGGCCCCCATCGCCGGGTTGGCCTCGCGCTCCTGCGGCATCGGCGAGCGCTCCTGCACGGTGGTCATGCCGTCACCTCCTGCTCCGTGCGGGCGGCCGCGGGGTGCTCGGCGGCCCACCGGACCGAGCGGACGATGGTCGCGTAGCCGGTGCAGCGGCAGATCTGGCCGGAGATGGCCTCGCGGATGGTCGCCTCGTCCGGGTCGGGATCGCGGTCCAGCAGCGCGCGGGCCGTGAGCATCATCCCCGGGGTGCAGAAGCCGCACTGCAGCCCGTGCTCCTCCATGAAGCCCTGCTGCACCGGGTCGAGCGTGCCGCCCTCGGCCAGCCCCTCCACGGTGCGCACCTCGTGCCCGGCGGTCATCGCCGCCAGCTGGGTGCAGGACTTCACCGGCTCGCCGTCGACCAGGACGACGCAGGTGCCGCAGTTGCTGGTGTCGCACCCCCAGTGGGTGCCGGTGAGCCCCAGGGTGTCGCGCAGGAAGTGCACGAGCAGCTGGCGCGGTTCCACGTCGCGGGACACCTCGGTGCCGTTGACGGTCATGGTGACCTGCACGGTCGCTCCTCCTCAGACGGTGGTCAGGGCGCCGGCCCGCGCGCGGGACGTCGCGGTCCGCAGGACCCGGCGGGTGAGCTCGTCGGCGAGGTGGCGCTTGTAGTCGGCCGGGCCGCGGCCGTCCTCGACGGGCGCGCTCGCCTCGGCGGCCAGCCGGCCGGCGGTGGCGAACACCTCCTCGCCGGGCCGCTGCCCGACCAGCGCCGCGGCGGCGTCGACGGCCAGGCCCTCCAGGCCCAGCGCGGTGAGGCCGACGGCGGCCTCGGCGATCGTGCCGTCGTCGGCGAGCACGAGGGCCGCGCCGGCGGCGGCGACGGCCCAGTCGCCCACCCGGCGCTCGACCTTCTCGTAGGCGCTGCCCTGCCCCTCCCGGACGGGGAAGCGGACCTCGACCAGCATCTCGTCCTGCGCGCAGGCCGTCTCGTACGGGCCGCGGTGGAACCCGGCCATGCCGACCACCCGCTCGCCGTCGCGGCCGGCGATCACGACCTCGGCCCGGAGGACGTCGCAGACGGTGGTGAGGTCCTCGGCGGGGTCGGCCTGGGCCAGCGAGCCGCCGATGGTGCCGCGGTTGCGGACCACCGGGTCGGCGATCACCCGCTCGGCGTCGTGCACGATCGGGAACAGTCGCCCGACGAGCTCGGAGCCGAGCAGGTCGGCGTGGCGGGTCAGCGCGCCGACGCGCAGCCGGTCGCCGTCCGCGGTGACGTGCCGCAGCTCGGCGAGGTCGTTGATGTCGATGACCCAGTCGGGGCGGGCGAGCCGCAGCTTCATCATCGGCAGCAGGCTGTGCCCGCCGGCGACGAGCCGGGCCTCCTCCCCGTGCCGCTCGAGCAGCTCGAGCGCCTCGGCGACGCTCGTCGCGCGGACGTAGTCGAACGGAGCCGGTACCTGCACGGGGCGCCCCCTGACCGTCGGGTCCCACTGCCCGGCCGATGCGGGTCCGCGAGCGGCCGTCGTGATGAGGACCTTGTTCGTGACCTGCGTCACTGTCAACATCGTCCTAACCGACCCGTTAAGAGGGCCGACGGTGACGTTCACGCAGCTGCGCGCCTTCGCGCTCGTGGCCGAGCTCGGCTCGGTGCGTGCCGCCGCGGCGGCGCTGGGCGTCAGCGAGCCGGCCGTGTCGGCCGCGGTGGCCGCCCTGCGCGCCGACCTCGGCGACCCGCTGTTCCGGCGCACCGGGACGGGGATCGAGCTGACGCCCGGCGGCCGGGCCCTCGCCGTCCGGGCCCGGGAACTCGTCCGGCTGGCCGACCGGGTGCGCGCCGAGGTGCGCACCGCCGACGCGACCCCGCGCCTCCGGGTGCTCGCCACCGCGACCTGCGCCGAGCACGTGGCCGGTGCGGTCCTCAGCGCGTTCGCCCGTCGGATGCCCGCCGCGGCCGTGGAGCTGAGCGCGCGGCCGGTGGACCGGGCGGCGGAGGCGCTCGCCGAGGGGACCGCCGACGTCGTGCTGGCCGCGCGCCCGGTGCCGGCCGGCGGGCACCCGCTCGAGGCGGTGCCCTTCCTGCGCTACGAGCGCCTCGCGGTCGTCGGCCGCGGCCACCCGCTGACGGCGCGGGCGCGCCCTGCCGCCGGCGACGCCGCCGCGTACCCGTGGCTGACCGGGCCGGCCGGGTGGGAGCCCGGCAGCGAGGAGGCGCGCTGGGCCGCGGGCCGGCTGCCCGCTCCGCACGTCGAGCGGCACGTCAGCGAGGCCTCCGCCCTGGCCCTCGCCCGGGCCGGCGGCGGGGTGGCGCTGGCGCTGGCCCACCTCGTCCGCGACGACCTCCGCCGGGGGGACCTGGTGCGGCTGGCGCTCGAGGGCACGCCGGTCACCGGGTTGTGGTGGGCCGTCGTCGCGGGCGCCGACCGCGCGGCGCCCGCCGCCCGCGCGCTGCAGCGGTTCCTCACCACACCGGAGGCGACCGGCGCCCTGCTCGCCCGGACGCCCCGGGCGGGGCGGCCGCGCCCCACCGTGCGCGTGGAGCTGTGGAGCTGAGCTCAGCCCGCCGACGGATCCGCGGGAGGCTCCCCGACCTGCCCCCCGGTCATCGACGGGTCCCCGCGCACCTGCTCGACGGGTGCGTCGCCGCTGGTGGCGGCCGGGCCGCCGTCGTGGACCGCGGCCACCGACGTGCCCCGCTCGGCCACGCCGATCGCGTCGCCCACGTCGTCCCCGCTGCGGGTGTGCTCCGGAGAGGTGGCCGCGGTGGCGGGCTCGGCCGGATCGGTCATCGGGACCTCCGCGCGTCGTCGGGAGTCCGGGGCGAGTCTCCCGGGACGTCCGGGCCGGCGGCAAGACCGCGATTCGCCCGCTCGCCACCGGGCACAGGGGCACGGTGCGCGTGCTGCTGGTGATCACCGACGAGGACTGGTACGAGGCGGCCGGGTACGCCGCCGCATGGGTCCGGGCGCTGCAGGAGCAGGGGGCGGAGGTCGAGCGGCTCGCCCGGGTGCCCGTCGACTGGCCGGTCACGGGGCCGCCCCGGGGCCGCTACGACCTCGCGATCGCGCACGTGCTGGTCGAGGAGGTCGTGGCCTACGCGCCGACCTTCGCCCTCGCCACCCTGCTCGAGGCCGCCGGCGTGCCCCTGCTCAACCCCGTCGCCTCGCTGGTCGCCTCCGCCGACAAGCTGGTGACCCACGCCGTGTGGGCGGCCGCCGGCCTGCCGCAGCCGGCCGCGTGGGACCTCGCCCGGGTGCGCGAGTGGCCGATGCCCGGCCGGCGGATGGTGCTCAAGCCGGCGCTCGGGGACGGCGCCCGGTACATCGAGCTCGTCGGTGACCTCGCGGCCGCCCGCGCGGGGGGGGGGGGGGGGGGGGGGGGGGGGGGGGGGGGGGGGGGGGGGGGGGGGGGGGGGGGGGGGGGGGGGGGGGGGGGGGGGGGGGGGGGGGGGGG
>NZ_JBJNRJ010000101.1:0-5812 GCF_046233715.1 Trujillonella humicola
GCATCGCCCGCGGCTTCCGCAACCGCGACAACTACCGGCTACGCATGCTGCTCATCGCCGGCGGCCTGACCAGCCCCCACCTCAAGTAAGAAGAGCCCCGTTGCGTCGAAAGGCGCACGGCGGGTTCGGCGAGCGGCCTGGGGAAACGGATCCCGAGTAATCAGGACACCGCGCCCCAGGCCGACTCCACTCCAGCATCAGTTCCAGCCGGATGGTGTCCCGGGTCCGATCGCCCATCAGCTGCACCCGGTAGCGGGTCAGCATCCGCAACCGGCGAATGTCTGGAGGAGGCACGAACGACGGGCTCAGCAGCCCGTGCTCCAGCAGCTGGGCGATCCACTCGGCGTCGCGGACGTCGGTCTTGCGACCCGGCACCGCCTTGATGTGCGCGGCCTTGAGCAGCCACGTCGTCATGACCTCTTCCAGGCAGTAGAACGGCGCCTTCCAGTAGGTCGAGGTCGACTCCATCGCCGCGATCGTCACCCCGCGGTCGATCAGCCGTCGCGCATCGCCTGCAGCGCGCGCGTCGTCGTCGGATACGTCCGCACCTCACTGACCCGCCGGCCGTTCGGCCCCGGCGTGCGCACGCAGACCGTCAGCGTCGCCTTGCCGATGTCCAGCCCGGCGACCCGGTCGAAGAGCAGTTCCATTCGGGGTTCCTCCCCCCGGTCGACACCGATGGGCGTCGCCCGGAGGGCCCTCTGCCAGGAGACAGACCCACGCGCTCTACGGCAGCCATCACAGGCACCCGAGGACCCCGCGCCATACACCTCTACGGGCGCGACCGCGCCAATGTGACCCGACGTCGCCGGACGACAGGAGCATTCTCATCCCTACAGGCAGCGAGTCGGGTAGCCCGGGGGAATTGCACCCCCGGGCTCCCACAGAACGGAGCGTGACAGTCTCCCGTCACTCCGCTCTTCTCATCGGAATCCGGCAAACGCCCGGGCCCAACGCCAGTGCGAGAACAGTTCGGGATCTCGATCGAGGACCCCGAGCCACCACGCCTTGAATCGCTTGTAGGACCGCAGCCGCTTGTACTTTCGGCCAGCCCACCGCATCAGGTAGGTGTTGATGCGCTGCAGAAGGGGCGTCAACTTCGACCGGAAGAACCGGCCGTAGTAGTTCATCCAGCCCGCCACCACCGGATTGATGAAAGCGGCGAGCTCGTCCAAACTCCGCTCGGTCCACAGGTGCAGCCGCCATCGGCGCACCTGGCGTGCCATCGCGGTGAGGGCTTCCCGGCTGACCGCAGCACCGAACCCGACGTAGAACCTTCCGTCCTTGGTCCGGGCCGGCCGGAGAGCGAACGTGTAGCCCAGGAACGTGAACGACGTGTGCGCCGAGGCGCCGCGCCGTTTTCCGTCCGGGCAGAACACGATCCGGGTCTTGTCGGGATGCAGCCGCAGCCCGACCTGCTCCATCCTCACCTCGAGCGCGGCCAGCACCTCACGGGCCTGCCGCTCGGTCACGCAATGCACCACCGCGTCATCGGCATACCGCTCGAACTCCACCGTCGGGAACTCGCGCGTCAGCCACAAATCGAACGCGTAGTGCATGAACAGGTTGGCCAGGACCGGAGAGATCGCCGACCCCTGCGGAGTACCGCGATCTCGGGCCTGGACCGTGCCGTCGGGTGCCACCAGCGGGGCGGTCAGCCACCGCTTCACGTACAGCAGCACCCACCGCTGGGCGGGAGTGATGTTGGCGGCCACCGCCTGGACCATCAGGTCCCACGGCACGCTGTCGAAGAACGCGGAGACATCGATGTCGATGACCCACGCCCTGCTCCGGCACCGCTTCTGACAGATGGCCACCGCATCCAGCGCGCCGCGGCCGGGCCGGTACCCGTAGGAGTCGTCATGGAAGATCGACTCCGTGCGGGCCCGTAGCGCCAGCGCCGCGACCGTCTGCGCCACCCGGTCGGCCACGGTCGGAATGCCGAGGGTCCTCGTCCCCCGACCGTGCGCCTTGGGGATCTCCACGCTTCGCACCGGCGGCGGAAAGTACGTCCCCGACGACATCCGATTCCAGATCTTGTACAGGTTGCCCTGCAGATTGGTCTCGAAGTCGTCGAGGGAACATCCGTCCACCCCGGCGGCACCCTTGTTCGCCTTGACTTGCTTGTACGCCTCCCACACCAGCTGTTTCGGAATGGTAAACGACTTGTTCGCCTGATCTGACTTGCTCACCCGTCTCCTCCCGGAACCAAATCCCGGTTGCTCGTGCGAACGAAAGTCATCGATGAGCCGGCCCCTTCGCTCCACTCCCATTACAGGAGCTTCAGCGCTACTACGAGCCGGTCCGCCAGCGGGCGCCGCGCCGGTACTCAGCGTCTCCGGTTTCCGCCGTACGACGCGCTCCCTCTCCCCCACCCACGCCCACCAGGGCCGCGCGCAGGGTGTGTCGGCACCCGCCTTCCCACGTTCCGTGCAGGCGCAGCAGACCGGGCTCGCGCCACCTTCACGCCGGACACCACCTGGCCAATCAGCGGGCACCCGCCAGGCTCATCCCGGAGACTCTTGACCTCTCCGGTTTCGATGTCGTCAATGCGTTTCGACGCGTCCTCAGTGGTTCGCTCGCGCTCGCCTTCCCGGTCCCTACCTGACGCATCACGTGCGCCTTTTCCTCATCGCTCACCACGACGGTCATCAACCAACGCAGCATGAGGTGGTTTGACGCCTCCCCCCGCAGGGCGACGCCGAAGGGCCAGACCTTCATCACCTGCACAGCACCGCATCAGGAAGCCCTGACCTACCTCACATCGGCTCCCCTCCGCGCTCGTGGCGCACTCAAGATCACAAGGATGACGGTGTAGGTGATCGCCACCATCACAACGACAGCGACACCCATCGCGCCGTACCGGGACGCGTGCGGATGGGAGAAGATCCGCCCCACCAGCACCGCCCCCAGCGACATCACCGCGCTGATGACGATCAGCACCAGCACGCCCCACTTCACCCAGCCGGTGATCTGGTTCGCGAAGCCCTGCATGCCAGGCGGCGCCTGCGGACAGACGGCTGCCCTGAGGTCTGCAGCGGCGGCGGGTGTCGCGCTCTGCAGGAGAAGCACCACCACCGCAGCCGCCACGATGGCGACGACGCGCCGCAGCGCGGACCGGCGTCCCGTCAACGGCCCGTCTCCGTCACGCCGCGACCGGGTGACTTCCCATGACGCGGCCGACGCGGCGCCCGGGGCTCTGGGGCCAGCAGCGCAGCAAGCGCCCGACCAGCGGCTGCCACGGCTGTCGGCAGGGGCTCAGGGGTCAGGCCCGCCGTCGCGAGTTCGCGGTCGATCGGCATCCGCACGACCCGACCGCGGTCCCGTGCCTCGTGCAGCCGCGGACCGCACGCAGCCGCAACGGACCGCGGCCAACGCGATGGCCCCAGCACAGCCACCAGGGCTGGGCCTGCGACGGCTTCCAGCACGTGCTCGGTCTGGCGCAGCGCCGGCATGGTCAGGCGGGTTGCCACCACCACATGAGCAGCCTGTCCACGAAGCTCGCCAGGACTGGTCAACCAGAAGCCGGCTAGACGCTCGCCGGCGTCCACGACGAGCCACCGGTCCGGCGTGCCGTCCTGAGGCAGCGGGGGCGGCATCTCACCGCGCCCTATGGGCTGCGCAAGGCGCAGGACGCCAACGCCACTACGACGACCACAGCGCCATGACCCCGCGGTCCCGAGCTCAATACTTGAGGCGGACGCCAGCGCAGACCGGAGCGGTTCGGCGTACTCGACGAGCTGCACCGTTCGAGGCACGAGACCTTCGGCCACCGCCAATGCGACCGTCGAAGCGCCGGCTCCCGCATGTGCAGGAAGGACCAGAACGCGCCGGCGGTCAGGCCCATCGCCCCACGGAGGGACGAAGGCTCGAACAGCTGCGCTCTCCAACAAGCCTTCGCACTGGCAAGAAGCGCGGGTCTCCGCGCGACCGCGAATAGCAGCGACCGCGCCCCGCATCTCCTCGACTGTCAGTGGCCGCGACGCGGTCAGACCGTCGAACGCTCTTGTTGAGCTACCCCACCCTTGGTGCTGCTCTGCCGAGGCTTCGGTCACCAACCTCGGCCATGAACTCTTCGTCTGCATGGACCGGAAGGTGACGCCACTGGCTGCCGAGATCCTCCAGTTCTTCCCCAGCAGCGCTCACAGCGCTGTCAGGACCTGCACTCGTTGCCGGATGAGTTGGGGACTGTCCCTGAGGGCGGCTTCAGGGACAGGGACGGGGCTGGCGCTCGCTACCGCGCCACCCATCACCGCCGAGCATCGCGCCCGCCTCGCGGCGCTCCTGACGGACGCCCGATGACCGCCGCGTACCGGGCGGTGCCGGTCCTCACCACCAGCTCGACCTCTCGCTCGAGATGCGGGAGCACTGCTGCCTGATGGCGGCGGAGATGGCGCGGCACAACAACTGCGCGGTGGCCATTGTCGTTCTTTCGGGCCAGCACCGCCTTGAGTCGGGCCCCGATGAGAGGATGGCGTTCGACTCGAAGGGGCTGAGACGATGGCCGATCCGGCGGCGTTGTTGGTGGCGGACCTGCGGGAAAAGTACGCGGTGCTGCCCGCGTCTCCAAGGTTCTCGCGCCTGTACGACGACCCCGACTGGGGCCACATGTTCGCGGTCCTACACAAGCGGCTGAACCAGCATTTCAGTGACATCAACGGCCGCGCCAAGTCCACCCACCACTACTGGGCGGACGCCAGCCGCGACCTACTCGCGCTTATCGACGAGATCGAGAACGACCTTCATACGCTGAAGAGGTGCGGCGTAGAGGTCGAATTCGACAATGGCTATCAGGACGCGCTGGATCGCTGCAGGCCCTGGCTTTCCCCCTCGGGGGGCAGCACAGTCCCCGAGGATTTTGAGCTCATTGAGCTCATCGACTACCAGCCAGTCTTCACCCTCTTGGCCGCAAGCGTGAAGCTGAAGAAGGGGCAGGAGCCGGTACCGCTCACGATGGTGGGCAGTGGTTCCTACGCCCACGTCTACTCGTACGTGGACCCTGACTACGACATCAAGTTCGCTGTCAAGAGGGCCAAGAAGGACTTGGACGAGCGCGAGCTGGCGCGGTTCAAGCAGGAGTTTGACGTGACGAAGAGGCTGAGCTTTCCATACGTGGTACAGGTCTTCAAATACAACGATGAGCGCCACGAGTACCGGATGGAGTACTGCGACACCACGCTACGGGACTACATCAGCAAGAAAAACTCAACGCTCAAGTTCGGCACGCGGAAGCGCGTTGCGCTTCAATTTCTTTATGGCATTAATTACCTGCACGTTAACCACTATCTGCACCGAGACATCAGCCTTCAGAACACCTTGCTGAAGGTCTACGGAGAGAGTGCCGTGCTGGTCAAGCTGTCGGACTTTGGCCTGGTAAAGGACCCGAGCAAAGACTTCACCCGCACTCAAACCGCCATGAAGGGAACTTACCGCGACCCACTGCTCGCGAGTTTCAAGGATTACGCGGTCGTCAACGAGATGTACTCGATCGCTTGGGTCCTCGCCTACATATTTACCGGCAAGGAGAGGCTTCCCGCCAGCGACGACGCCATCAGTAAAATCATCCACAAGTGCGCTAGCAATGACCTCAACCAGCGCTACCAGACCGTGCTGGCGCTGATAGAAGACGTGGAACAGGTGGTCGAGTTTCCCGCCAAGACAACCGCTTAGCCCGGATCTTTCGTGCGCCCGCCCATGATCATCGGGATGCGGCTCGGTGGGCCGCGGGAGTGTGAGTCTGGCATCGGGGTGTGACGGTTCGGCCGAGGTCGCTCGGGTGGGCGCCGGTTCCACGGGTCGGTGTCGTTCGGGT
>NZ_JBJNRJ010000102.1:0-5356 GCF_046233715.1 Trujillonella humicola
CCACGCGCTACGACAAGCACGCCGTCAACTACCTCGGAGCGATCCACCTCTGCGGACTCCTGGGCTGGCTTTCATGATCCACCAGACACTTCCTAGGGCAGCCTCACCGATCGCGTCGTTCTGCGTGGGGTGGGCGTGCACCAAGCGGGCGACATCGTCGGGATAGGCCTCCCAATTGACCATCATCTGGCCCTCGCCGATGAGTTCGCCGACCCGGGCGCCGAGCATGTGCACCCCGACTATGGGGCCGTCCTTCTCCCGCACCAGTTTGATGAAGCCGGCCGTCTGCAGCATCTGGCTCTTCGCGTTGCCAGCCAGGTTGTATTCCGTGACCTCGACGCCGTCAGCGCCGTACTGCTCTCGGGCTTGCGCCTCGGTGAGTCCGGGACCTGACCCCGATCAGTGGATACGCTGAACCCAGGCCGAGCCTGGAGGAAGCGAGATGATCGGCTCGTGGTGCGGAAGGTGTATTCGGAGGAGTTCCGCCGGGATGCGGTGGAGCTGTATCGGACGACGGAGGGCTCGACGGTCGCGTCGATCGCCGCCGATCTGGGGATCATGGACACGACCCTGTCGGCCTGGCTGAAGGCCGCCGGGGTGCCGATCCGCGGCCGCTACCCGCGGCCGGACGGCGGGCCCCCGCCGGATGGCGAGTCGGCCGATGCCGAGCTGGCCCGGCTGCGCGCGCGGGTCGCGGAGCTGGAGGCCAATGAGCGCAAGCTCGGTGCCGAGCGGGACATCCTGCGGGCGGCGGCCAAGTATTTCGCCGGGGAGACGCGCTGGTGACCCGCTTCCAGTTCGTCGCCGACCACCGGAACGCCTTCGAGGTGAAGCGGATGTGCCAGCTCGTCGAGATCTCCCGGGGCTCGTTCTACGCGTGGGCGGCCGCCGCTGACGCCCGGGCCGCCCGGGCCGCGGCGGATGAGGAGTTGGCCGGGCGGATCCGGGCGGTGCACGCCAAGGACCGGCAGAACCGGGCCTACGGGGCGCCGCGGGTGACCGCCGAGCTCAACGACGGCGCCGGTGACGGGGAACGGGTGAACCACAAGCGGGTCGCCCGGGTGATGGCCGCCCACGGCATCGCCGGGATCCGGCTGCGCCGCCGCGTGCGTACCACCGTGCCCGAGTCGGCCGATGAGCAGGTGCCTGACCTGCTGCACCGCGACTTCACCGCCGACGAACCGAACGTCAAGTACGTCGGGGACATCACCTACCTGCCCTGCACCGACGGCAGCACCCTGTACCTGGCCACGGTGATCGACTGCTTCTCCCGCCGGCTGGTGGGCTGGTCGATCGCCGACCACATGCGCACCGACCTGGTCGCCGACGCCCTGCTCGCCGCGGCCGCAACTCGCGGCAGCCTCACCGGGGCGATCTTCCACGGCGACCACGGAGCGCAGTACACCTCCCGGGCCTACGCCGCCCTCTGCGACCGGCTCGGGGTGATCCGGTCGATGGGCGCCGTCGGCTCCAGCGCGGACAACGCCCTTGCGGAGTCGTTCAACGCCACCCTCAAGCGCGAGACCCTGGCCGGCGCGCCCGGATGGCCCACCGCCGCCGACGCGCGGCGGGCAGTCTTCGCCTGGGCCACCCGCTACAACACCCGCCGCCGGCACTCCGCCTGCGGCCAGATCAGCCCGAACGACTACGAGGCCCGCCGGGCCCCGGCTACGCTGCCAACCGCGGCGTAGACACCCCACGCGTGTCCAAGATCAGGGGGCAAGGCCCTCCCACGGAACCGATCTGCGGCTCGCAGTAGGTAACGCGGGGGATGCCGGACTCGATGATCGATGGTGGTTTTAGCCCGGCGATCTGCTCGGCGACGAAGATGCCGTGTTGGAACCCACGGTGCGCCAGTTGGAGGCCGGGCACAATGTCGCCGATGGCGTAGACATTTCCTACACCGGTGTGCAGCCGCTCGTCGGCGAGGACGAAGCCGCGATCCATCGGGATGCCGTTCTCCGCGTAGCCGAGGTCGGCAGTGGCCGGTCCGCGACCGATGGCCACCAGAAGCAGTTCGGCCTCGAGGGTCTTGCCGTCCTGGGTGGTGACCACGACGCCCTCGTCGGACTGGGTCGCGTCGGCGAACATGGTGTTGGTATGGAAGGCGATCTTCCGCTTCCGGAAGGCGCGCTCCAACCCCTTGGACAGGGCCTCGTCCTCTCCGGGGACCAGGCGAGGCAGGCCCTCGACGATGGTCACGTCGGCGCCCAGGGACGTCCAGACAGAGGCGAACTCGACGCCGATCACGCCACCGCCCAGAACGATCACACTGGCGGGCACTCGGTCCAGTTCCAGCGCCTGCTCGGAGGTGATGATGCGCCCACCGATCTCCAGGCCCGGCAGCGACCTGGGATATGAGCCGGTGGCCAGCACGACGTTGGCGCCCCTGTACGGGGCGCCGTCGACCTCGACCGTGTCCAGGGCGACCAGCCGGCCCCAGCCGCCGATCAGGTCGACCTTTCGGGACGACACCAGCCCCTGCAGCCCCTTGTGCAGGCGGCCGACGACGGAGTCCTTGAACGCGTGGACGGCGGACATGTCGATGCTGCCGAAGGTGCTGAGCACGCCGAAGGTGCCGCTCTCCCGGATGGTGTCGGCCACCTCCGCCGACTGCAGCAACGCCTTGGTGGGGATGCAGCCACGGTGCAGGCAGGTGCCGCCCAGCTTGTCGCCCTCGATGAGCGCGACCGTCATGCCCAGTTGCGCACCGCGCAGCGCGGCCGCGTACCCGGCGCTACCTCCGCCGAGGACGACGAGGTCGTAATCCACAGTTCCCCTTCCCGATGCACGTCGATGAGCACTTTTCGCCGGCCGTCGAGGTCGACAGGGGGCTAGAGGCCGAACGCGCCGCCCTCGACGAGGATGACGATGCCCAGGCCGATGAGGACGATCGGGAACAGGATGTGCTCGAATCGCTCCAGCACCTCGGCGATCGGCTTGCGGGTGGCGACGAATCGCGCTGCGACGACCAGCACGGCCACCAGGGCAAGAAACACGATCGAGTAGGCGATGATGCCTGCCGTGCCGACGGTGGTGAAGACCGGCACGTACACGCCGATGTTGTCTCCCCCGTTGGCGAAGGTGACTGCGGCGATGGTGAGCACGCTGAGCGACTTGCCGCTGACCTTGCCCTCGTCGTCATCGTCGTCGTCGCTGCGCCAGGCCCGCCAGGCTGCGAGCAGGCCGAGGACCAGCGGGATGAGCCCGAAGTAGGGGATCGCCTCCTCGGGCAGGAAGCTGCGCGCGCCCAGGGCCACGACAACCGCGGCGGCCAGAATGGCGCCGAAGCCCAGGTACTGGCCGGCGAGGATCTTCCCGGTAGTGCCGGGCTGACCGGCGCCCCGGGCGTAGAACAGCGACAGCACGATGATGTCGTCGATGTTGGTGACCATGAACAGGCCGACGGCCTGCACGGTCCACGTGAGAATGTCCATGACTGCCTTTGCTCGAGATCTGCACCGGACGGCCGGCTGGAGTGCAGCCGCGCGGTCGGCGGTGGGTCGTCAGTCGAGAACGTCCGTTCCTGACAGCCCGCCGACCGGCCGCGGCATCGCTTTTGAACGATGCTAGCACCTGCCGACGTTGTCGTTCGACGACTCGCGCGACAGGACTTGCGGCCAGCGTCGCGATACCCGCGGCACAGTCCGTCGCCGTTCATGGGCGACCGCGCGAACAAGGCCGCCACCCTGCTGGACAGGCGCTCAGTTGCCTGCTTTCATCGGTCTTTGGCGATGCTAATGACGTACGCCGATGGAGTGGCCCGCATGCTGATGAACCGCGCAGAAACGATCCTGGTGAACAGCGGTGCCCGTCGGGCGCTGCAGCGGTGGTACGAGACCCCGACTCTCCTGCGGCTTGGCGGGCAGGTGGCGCCGGGCGGGCGAGCACTCGAGTTGGGCTGCGGAGCGGGCTACGGCACCGAACTCGTCCTCGAGCGGTTCGGTGCCGATCGCGTTGACGCTGTCGACCTCGATCCCGAGATGGTCGATCGGGCGCGGCGCCGGCTGGCCCGCCACGGCGCCCGAGTCCGGCTCGCCGTCGGGGATGTCACCGACCTGCGACGCGCGCTAGATGTACTGACCGGAGACGTTGGTTGAGGAGTTGTGACGACGAGATCTGACTAGGTCTTGTTCGGGGAGGACCTCCGGGCGTGGAGTGGAGCTGCTGAAGGCGACCACTGCACGAGCCCCGGAGGTCCTCGGTGTCCCACGCTAATGCCGCTCTGACTCCACGCCACCGTCTGCGGCTCGCGCGCGCGGTCGTCGAAGACGGCTGGTCGATCTCCTACGCCGCGGCGGTGTTCAACGTCGCCTGGCCCACCGCCAAACGCTGGGCCCACCGCTACCGCTCCGAGGGGCCGGCGGGGATGGTCGACCGCAGCTCCCGCCCGCACTCCAGTCCCCGGCGCACACCCCAGCCGGTGGTGCGCAAGATCGTGCACCTGCGCTGGAAGCAACGCCTGGGCCCAGTGGCCATCGCCGACCGGGTCGGGGTCGCGCCCTCCACGGCGCACGCGGTGCTGCGCCGCTGTCGGATCAACCGGCTCTCCCACGTCGACCGCGCCACCGGGGAACCGATCCGCCGCTACGAACGCGAACGCCCCGGCGAGCTGATCCACGTCGACGTGAAGAAGCTGGGCAACATCCCCGACGGCGGCGGCTGGCGCTACGTCGGCCGCGCCCAGGGCGAGCGCAACCGGGCCGCGACCCCGGGCAAGCCCCGCAACAAGCACTACGACCCGAAGATGGGCACCGCGTTCGTGCACACCGTCATCGACGACCACAGCCGAGTCGCCTACGCCGAGATCCACGACGACGAGACCGCCGCCACCGCCATCGGCGTTCTGCGCAACGCCGTGACCTGGTTCGCCGACCGCGGCATCACCGTCGAACGAGTGCTCTCCGACAACGGCTCGGCCTACCGCGCCCACGCCTGGCGCGACGCCTGCACCGACCTGGGCATCACCCCGAAACGGACCCGGCCCTACCGGCCGCAGACCAACGGCAAGATCGAACGCTTCCACCGCACCATGGCCCAGGGCTGGGCCTTCCGACGGCAGTACCTCAGCGAATCAGCCCGCCGAAGGGCCCTGCCGGCATGGCTGCACGAGTACAACCATCACCGGCCCCACACCGCGACCGAGAACCGCCCGCCCATCACCCGCTTGACCAACCTGTCCGGGCAGTACAGCTAGTGCCCTGACCACAAACCTTGCCGGTGGGTCGATGCTGATGCATGGCCGAACGCGTGAAGACAAGGCGCCTCTCGGATGAGGAGGGGCAGCGGCTGCTGCGGATCGTGCGCCGGGGCGAGCCGAAAGCGACCAAGAGCGTGATCCGCTACCGGCGGGCGA
>NZ_JBJNRJ010000103.1:0-5033 GCF_046233715.1 Trujillonella humicola
ACTGTTCTCCATCCCGGCCCGGCACGCCCGCACCGGCCGCCGCCGCCTGCTGCACCTGGCCGCCACCGCGCCGTTCACCGCGCTCGCCCTCCAGGCCCTGAACGCACTCGCCGAGCTGAGCGGGCCAGCCGCGGCGCCGGCGCCCGGCTGACCCCCGGCTCACCGTCCCAACGACTGGAGACCTCACCGGACCGTGGAACCGGCGCCCACCCGAGCGACATCGGCCGATCCGTCACACCCAGATGCGATCCTCACGTCCACGCGGGACCAGAACCCCGTCGACCATCGACATGATCATGACCGTGAAAGATCCGGGTTAGCTCAGACGAGTAGATACAGCGCCGTGCCTGGTTCCTGCTTGCGTCGCGCGCGAGGGGTCCGGTGAGGGCCGGTGGTGTGCCGTGAGAGTCGCCCACGACTGGCACCAAGTGGGGGATCAGGGGATCAGCTCTCCGTCATCACGGCGGATGGTGAGCGTTCCGGCAGCCTCCATGTCCCGGATGATGCGGACGACGTTGGTCTGGGCTTCCTCGACAACGCGCATTCGGACTGGTCCCAGTAGCTCAATCTCCTCCGTGAGGCGCTCGGCGACGCGGGCAGACAGGTTTCGAGTGACCTTCTCCTGGACCTCAGGACGAACGCCGATGAGCGCAGGGGCGAGGTCGTCCGGTCGAATCTCTCGCAGCACTTGCTGCAGCGTTCTGTCCTCGATGATCACGATGTCATCGAAGATGAACAGCCGGGCCCGAACCTTCGCGGCCAGCTCCGGTTCTGCTTCCTCAAGCCGGTGGAGGATGGAGCGCTCGGTCCCTCCTGACGCCCTGTTGAGGATGGCCACGAGGGCCTCGATGCCGCCACTTGCGGCGAGGTCCGCGCCCAACAGCGAGCCCATCCGTTGGCGGAGTCCGTCTTCGACAAGCTGCGCCGTGGCCGGCGGGGTGCCAGCCATCGTGCCGATTCGGTGTGCCACGACCGGCTGCTGCTCTGGAGAAAGCGACGCCAACACCTCCGCCGCCTGAGTGGCTGGCAAGTGCGCGAGGACCAACGCGATGAGCTGAGGGTGTTCTGTACGCAGGAAGGTGGCGAGCTGCCGGACATCGGCGTTGCGCATTGAGGCGAACGGACCGTCGTCCTGGCTTGCCTTCAGCCGGGTGAGGAATCCTTCGGCGTCTTCGGCGCCAAAGCCCGCGGTCAGCATCCCCCGAATGAAATTCTCGTCGCCCGGTCTGTAGAACTGCCCCCTATGCATCAGGCCGTGGAACTCGATCATGACCGCGTCGACCTCGCCTTGGTGGACGTCATCGAGATCGACCAGGGCGGTGGTGAGCTGTTGAACTTCGTGCGGTCGGAGGTGTTCGAGGATCCGCCCCGCTTCCTGGGGGCTCAGCTGAGCGAGGAGCAGAGCGGCTTCACGCAGTCTTGGCCGAGACGGCGATGGCCCGGGGGAACCCGAGGAGTTCCCCGTGCTTGCGGCCAGGACGCTGGCCATGATCACCCTCCGTTCGCCCCGGTGGAGGCCGGGCACTCCGTCCGCGTGGCGCACGCCAAGCCGGCGACCAGGTAGTCGACGAGGTGGTCGATGTCGACCTGCGTGCGCGGATGACTGGCGCGTAACCGGTCGACGGCCAGGCTCCGGAGCAGCCAGTTCAGGGTGTGGACGGCCGCGGCTGGCGCCTGGCCAGCCGCGGCCGCACGAGCCAGGAGCCCACCAATCACCTCGGCGAGCGGTTGGTCGAAGGCGGCGTGAACGGCCCTCTTGAGGGACGAATCCCATTCTGCGGCGCTGAGCACAGCGGCAATTGCTCGTTCGTCGGGGCTCAGTCCTCCCCGCCACGGCTGCAGCAGTGCTCGAAGATCACCGCGCAACGATCCGGTCGGCTTAGGGGGTGAAAAGGCGCGCACGCGTTCCAGCGCCGCGATCACCAGTTCGTGCAGGTCGGCCGCTTCGAGGAGCTCACCTGCGACGCCGGTGCGGGCGTGGATCTCCGCGGCCGTCAACCCCGAGTACCCGTAATCGGCCAGGGCGCCGAGGACGGCCTGCAGGACTTCGCGGGTGATAGGCGACTCCCAGCTGTAGCGGACTTCCACAAGCGCCTTCCCTCCAGGCGGGGCCGCGTGCTCGCAGCAAGCTCGGGCGTGAGCACCCACTGACGCCCGGAACGTAGGCCGCAGACCGCGGAACGCTTCCGTTCCGACTTCGCGGCGCGTCGTGCATGCTGCCTTTTAAAGCGCCAGGGGCCAAAGTCCCGATGACTACGGGTAGCGTCGACGTATGACGCACAGTAACGAGACCGGGGCGTTACCTAGTGGTGAACAGGGCAGTGGGCACCGCCGTTCTGGTCGGCCGATGGATCCGGAGAAGGACGTAGCCATCGCCGACGCCGTGTGTCACGTTCTCGCAGAGGTTGGCTACAGCCGGTTCACGATGGACGACGTCGCCATGGCCGCCCGCGTGGGAAAGGCTGCGATTTACCGGCGCTGGCCTACCAAGACCGACCTGCTGATTAGCTACCTTGAGTCGTCTGACATCGGGGCCTCCGCCGCGCCGGACCTGGGCTCACTTCGAGATGACCTGACTGAACTGTTGACCGGAGTTTGCGGTCTCCTGAACAGCCCGGCCGGCCGCGCCAACCGCACTCTTCTCGGTGTCATCCATGACGATCCGGCCCTCCTCGATGCCTACCGGCGGGGCCCGCTTAACCGCTGGAGCACCGCCTTCGCGAAGGTCTTCGCTCGGGCAGCAGCGCGCGGCGAGATGCGGCCTGAGGCTGCCACGTCAGTCCCCGCCGAGGCCGGCCCAGCGATCCTCATCACGCGATGGTTCGTCACCGGCCAGGAAGTCGATGAAGCAGCCGTGGTCGCCGTCGTGGACGAGGTGATGTTGCCACTCCTGTGTGGGACCTGAGCGAGCTCAACCGTCGCCGGCCCAACGGACGCTATGGGCGTGCGGTCGCTGCGAGGTTCCGCGGCGTGATGGCAACGGTCGTTCAACATAACGGGTGGGCGGTAGTCGAGCCGCGGAGTGCAGACGCTCAGCATCGAACCGGAGGATCCAAGGGTCGGAGGCCGCGGCGCTCGCCGGAGTCATCCCGGACATCATTGCCGGGCGCGCCGCCCACCGGCCAATGGTCTCTCTACCCCCGTCCTGAGCTGCGTGTATAGGTGTGGAAGGCCGTTGGCCGGCAATGGCGAGTTGTGGGTGTCCTGCGGACTTTCTGCGGACTCTGTGCGGACCAGCATCCGACGATGGTGAGAGCCTGTCTCATCTTCTGTGTAAGGGGTGTGACCTGACGTAGCCGTCCGGGATCTGCCCGGCCGGCGGAACAGGAGCACTCTTGACCACCATGACCAACGCCTCGACGCCGGAGCCGGCGTCGGGCGCCCCGGGCCCGGCCGAGCGGCTGGCCGGGATGCTGTCCCCGGAAGCGATCGACGGGCTGCTGGCCGACGCTGAGGCCGCCGGCACCGCGATCGACGGCCCGGACGGGCTGCTGGCCCGGATGACCAAGGCCGTCCTCGAGCGGGCCCTGGACGTGGAGATCACCGACCACCTCGGCTACGAAGCCGGTGATCGGGCCGGGCAGGGGTCGGGCAACTCCCGCAACGGGCACGGTGCCAAGACGGTGCACACCACCGCCGGCCCGGTGCAGCTGCAGGTGCCGCGCGACCGCAACGGCTCCTTCACCCCGCAGATCGTCCCGAAGCGCAAGCGGCGCCTGGGCAGCGTCGAGGACATGATCTTGAGCCTGTACGCCCGCGGCATGTCCACCCGCGACATCACCGCCCACCTGGCCGAGGTGTACGGCACGAGCGTGTCGGCGGCGACGATCTCGCGTGTCACCGACGTGGTCGTCGACGAGATCGCCGCCTGGCAGAGCCGGCCGGTCGACCCGGTGTATCCGATCTTGTACATCGACGCGATCCGGATCAAGGTCCGCGACGCCGGGGTGGTGGCCAACAAGGCCGCCCACCTGGTCGTCGGGGTCGATCTGGAGGGCCGCAAGCAGGTCCTGGGCGTGTGGATCCAGCAGACCGAGGGCGCGAAGTTCTGGTCCGGGGTGCTCACCGAGCTGCGCAACCGCGGACTCAAGGATGCCCTGTTCGTCTGCTGCGACGGGCTGACCGGCCTGCCCGCGGCGGTCAACACCGTGTGGCCCGAGGCGGTGGTGCAGACCTGCGTGGTCCACCTGATCCGGGCCTCGATGCGCTACGTGTCCTGGAAGGACCGCAAGGCGATGACCGCCGCCCTGCGGCCGATCTACACCGCCCCGACCGTGCAGGCCGCGGAGCTGGCCCTGGCGGCGTTCACCGACGAGTGGAGCACCCGCGCCGCTGGGGCGGTGCAGGCCTGGGAGCGGGCCTGGGAGGAGTTCACCCCGTTCCTGGCCTTCGCCCCGGAGATCCGCAAGATCATCTACACCACGAACCTGATCGAGAGCATCAACTTCCAGCTGCGCAAGGTCACCAAGGCCCGCGGGTCGTTCCCCAGCGACGAGGCCGCCCTCAAGCTGCTCTACCTCGCGCTGCGCAACATCAGCGACCAGCGAGGAGGTGAGCTCGGCACCGGCACCCACGGCTGGAAGACCGCCCTGAACGCCTTCGCCCTGCAGTTCCCCGACCGACTCCCCCTCTGACCCGACCTCTCCCATCAGGACCGGTCACACCCGCTTACACAGAAGACTCGACACCTCCTCCTTCTTCTCCGCGTGGATCAGTGCGCAGCGCTCGGCTACGGTTGCGTCCGCGCGAAGAAGGCCGCTGCTTTTTTTAGGAACTCGTTCTCCATCCGCAGGCGGCGGATCTCGTCTTCCATTTCCTTCACGCGCGCACGCTCCACCGGAGTCAGGTCGGTCGTCGGCTCCGGATTCTCACGGCGCCAGATGTTCACCCAGTTGCCGAGGGTGCCCTCGTTGATCCCCAGGTCGCGGGCGATCTCGGCGATCGGCTTGCCGGTCTCGAGCACCATCTGCACGGCTTCAGCCTTGAACTGCGGACTGAACTTCCTCCGCTGCTCGGGCATGAACGCATCCTCT
>NZ_JBJNRJ010000104.1:0-4584 GCF_046233715.1 Trujillonella humicola
CTTCGCCACCCGGTACGACAAGCTCGCCGTCCGCTACGACGCCACCGTCGAGATCACCAACATCAACATCTATCTCCGCGACTTATCAAACAGGGCCTAAGGCCGCCACTCGGAGGCGGGTGCCGACAGGTCGGGTGGGACACGCCGGCCGAGGGCTACTTTCCCCTGTGCGGCGGCCGATCGAGACCGGTGCGCCAACCGGGGGCGCCCGTCCGCTGCGTCGCTCAGGCGTCGCCGTAGCGATCGCGCTCGACGACGAACTGGCCGGTGGCGGTGAGCCCCCGCCCCGCTCGGGTGGGGGCTCACCTAGGTCACGTGCACGTGGCGCCTACGCCGTGAGCCCCGGGGCCGGCGCTGACGCCCGGCGGTAACCGGTACCGGTCAGTCCTCGAGCAACTCCCGGAGCGCGGCGTCGACGAACTTCTGGTCCTCCGGGTTGAACGGCGCCAGGTGTCCCCAGATGGTCGGGATCGGGCGGGCCTCCGCGCCCTCGATGTGCCGGGCCTCGTACTCGCTGTCCACCGGCGGGAAGTAGGAGTCGGTCTCGGCGTTGAGGATGATCGTCCGCGCGCGGATCGCCCCCAACGCGGCCTCGAAGTTCCCCTCGAACTTCGGGTGGTCACCCAGGTCGTTGTGCCACCACGTCCACATCTGGGCGAGCAGGTCGTTGGCGTCGCACTTGATGAAGAAGGCGTCCCAGAAGTAGTCGATGAACTCCTCCACCGTGGTGGCGCCGAAGGCCCGGAACACCTCCTGGCGGTAGAACGGCTCGGAGAAGCCCCACCCCGCGTACAGGGCGGCCATGGCCTTGACGCCCTTGATCGGCGGCTTGTCACCGTAGAAGCCGTCGTTCCAGTCCGCGTCCGTGGTGATCGCGCGGATGTTGCCGGAGAGGAACACCTTGTTGAAGTTCGCCGTCCGCGCGGAGCCGGAGATCGGTGCGATCGCCCGGACCATCTCGGGGTACAGAGCACCCCAGGCGTAGGTCTGGCAGGCGCCCATGGACCAGCTGCTGACCAGCCGGATGCTCTCGACGCCCAACTCCTCGGTGAGCAGACGATGCTGGGCGACGACGTTGTCGTAGGTCGTGACGTGCGGAAACCGGCTCCGCTCGAACGGCGGCGGGGTGTTGCTGGGCGAGGAGGACACCGCCGCCCCGAAGTGGTTCGGGATGACGATGAAGTAGCGCCCGGGGTCCAGCGCCCGGTCGGCGCCGGTCAGCCACTGCGCGGTGTCCGACGGGGTCGCGGTGAACCAGGTCGGACACACGACGACGTTGTCGCGGGCTTCGTTGAGCTCGCCGAGGGTGACGTAACCGAGCTTGGCCGCGGGGAGGACGGATCCCTTCTGGAGTGCGAAATCGCCCAGCTCGAAAATCTTGTGCTCCACGAACCCGCCTCTTCTCATCGGATGGAGCACCGACCGTAGGGGGCCGTGGACGACCGGAGCAAGGAGCGGCCGGCTGGGTGCTCGCGACGGGAAGCAGCAGCTCATGAGCTGTCGCGACTCTGCCCGGCAGGGGGACCCTCAGGGCAAGAGATGCCAGGGATGACCGCCTGCACCGGCGACTCGTCGGGCAGTGGCACCAGCACGTGCGCCGGCGACCCGGCGGCCGGGTCGCCGCGTCGCGGGAGCGACCACCGGGGAGCGACCGCCGCTACCGTGAGCGACCCCAGACCCGACGGGAGACACGGTGACCGGCAAGAGCCTGACCAAGCTGATCGGCTTCCTCGCGTTCCTGCTCGTGGTCGCCGGCGCCACGGTCGCCGCGTGGGACTACGAGTCCACCTCCTCCAGCCGCCGCGGGGAGGGGCTGGAGACGATCTGGCACGGCGTCCTCGCCCTCGTCGGGCAGGAGCAGAACGCCACCAGCGGCATGATCTGGATCGGCCGCGGCGTCGCCCTGGTCGGCGTCGCCCTGCTGGCGCTGTACGTGGTCCGGCGGGTCCGCGCAAACCGCCCGGCCGGCGCCCGGCAGCACCCGACGCCGGCCACCGGACCCCAGCAGCAGACCTCCCAGCACTGGGCCCCCGAGCAGGCGTCGCCTCCGCAGCAGTACGCGCCGGGGCAGTACTCGCCCGGGCAGTACTCGCCCGGGCAGCACGCAGCACCGCAGCAGCAGGCCGAGCAGCAGCAGGTGGCCTGGTCGACCGGCGGACCCCGGCCCACTCCGCCGCCGGCGGCGCTCTCCTGGGGCGCGGTCACCAGCGGGCCGACCCCGCTCCCGCCCGTTCCGCAGGAGCGGCCCGAGCAGCCGGACCCGGATCGGGCGCCGCAGACCCGGCAGCCCGAACCCGCCGACATGACCCGCGAGGTGATCATCCCGCCGCTGCCGCCGGGCTGGGGCCGGAGCTGAGCCCGGCGCCGGTGGTCAGGCCCCCGCGGGGGCCGACTCGGCGCTGAGCAGCAGCAGCGACGCGTCGGCCGGGTCCATCGGCCGGGCGAACAGGAAGCCCTGCGCCAGGTCGCAGCGGCCGGCGACCAGCAGCCGGTGCTGCGCCTCGGTCTCCACCCCCTCGGCCACGATCTCCAGCCCCATCGTCCGGCCGAGGTCGATCATCGCCCGCACGATCGGCGGCAGGACGCCGTCCTCCTCGATCGACGCCACGAACGACCGGTCGATCTTCAGCACGTCCACGGTGAACTCCCGCAGGTGCGCCAGCGACGAGTAGCCGGTACCGAAGTCGTCCAGCGCCAGCCGGACGCCGAGCCCGCGCAGCGCCGCCAGGCACTCGCCCACCCGCTCCGGGTCGTTCACCAGCGCCGTCTCGGTCACCTCGAGCACGAGCGCGGACGGCGCCAGGCCGCTGGCGGCCAGGGCCTCGGTGACGCGCCCGACCAGGTGCGGCGAGGTCAGCTGCACCGCCGACACGTTGACCGCCATGGTCAGGTCGCGACCGTGCTCGGTCCGCCACCGGGCCGCGGCGGTACAGGCCTCGCGCAGCGCCCAGGCGCCGATCTCCTCGATGAGGCCGGACGCCTCGGCGACCGGCACGAAGCGCGACGGCGACACCGGACCCAGGGCCGGCGAGTCCCACCGCAGCAGGGCCTCGAAGCCGGTGACCGCGCCGCCCGCCAGGTCCACCACCGGCTGGTAGACCATCCGGAACTCGCCGGCGGCCAGCGCGCCGTGCAGCTCCTGCTCCAGCTCCCTGGCCGCCACCGCCGCCGCGCGCATCTCCGGGTCGAAGACGAGGCACCGCCCGCGGCCGGCGAGCTTGGCCGCGTACATCGCGATGTCGGCGTCCCCCAGCAGCGAGTCGCCGGTCGCGCCGGCGTCGCCGACGGCGACGCCGATGCTGCCCGACACGGTGACGCTCTGCCCGTCCAGCACGACCGGGGTGGCCAGCACGGCGAGCACCCGCTCCGCCGTCGTGACGGCCTCCTCGCACCCGGTCCCGGACTGCTCGACGAGGACGGCGAACTCGTCGCCGCCGAGCCGTGCCACCGTGTCGTCGGCGCGCACGGCCGAGCGCAGCCGCGCGGCGACCTCGCGCAGCAGCGCGTCACCGGCGAGGTGGCCGAGGGTGTCGTTGACGCCCTTGAACCCGTCGAGGTCGATGAACACCAGCGCCGGCCGGCCCCGCCCGCGGGCGCCGCGGAGCAGCGCCTGCTCCACCCGGTCGGTGAACAGGGCCCGGTTGGCCAGGCCGGTCAGGGCGTCGTGGAACGCCTGGTGGGCCAGCGCCTCCTCGGCCCGCTTGCGGTCGGTGATGTCGGTGACGTGGACGACGACACCGCCGACGTCCGGGTCGTCGGTGAGGTCGACCAGCCGCACGCCGATCCAGGACGACGTGCCCTGCCGGCGGCAGGCCAGCTCGGCGTCGACCACGTCACCGGCGGCGTGCAGCGCGCGGCGGAACGTCCGGTGGGCCTGGGCCGGGTCGACACCGAGCAGGCCGACCACGTCACCGGCCTCGACGTCCCGCGGGGCGTGGAGCCCGAACCGGGACGACAGCGGGGCGGGATCGCTGAGCAGCGCGCCGTCCCGGCTGACGACGACGACGGCATCGGAGCTGTGCGCGGCGAGCGCGGCGCTGTAGCGCTGCTGCGACTGCACCCGCGCCCGAGCGGCGGCCTCCCCGCGCACGAGGAGCGAGGCCCGCACGAAGACCAGCGCCGTGAGGGCCAGCGTGCTGACCAGGAGCAGGCCCGGGGCCTCCTCCGCGCCGCTGAGGTCGAGGGCGAACTCCATCCCGGCGGGGACGAGCAGCGCACCGAGCGAGACGGCGAGCCGGCCGAGGCCGCTGCGCACCGCGACGACGGGCTCGTCGGCGGGCGCCGACCGCTCGCCCCGCGGCAGGGCCGCCAGCCCGAGCAGGACCGAGCCGAGCATCCACCCGGTGTCCAGCCAGGAGCTCGCCAGGGCGGCGTCCGCCCCGAGCAGGTAGCCGACGTCGCACACCAGCCAGGTCCCGGCTCCCCCGGCGACCAGCAGGCCGGTCACCTCGCCCCGGGCGCGGCGGACTAGGCCCTGTTTGATAGGTCGCGGAGATAGATGTTGATGTTGGTGATCTCGACGGTGGCGTCGTAGCGGACGGCGAGCTTGTCGTACCGGGTGGCGAAGGCGCGGTTCTGCTTGTG
>NZ_JBJNRJ010000105.1:0-3917 GCF_046233715.1 Trujillonella humicola
GAAGGCGCCCTCGGTGAGCGGCAGGTGCTCCAGCGCCCGGCCCTGGCCGACCACCCGGGCGGCGAAGGCGCCGGACACGGCGAGGTGCCCGCGCAGCCACGCCTGCGCGGTCGGGATGCCGTCGTGCTCGCTGGCGCCGCGGGCGTCGACCCGGCGGGCGATGCGCGTGAGGTGTGCGCCGATGCGGTGGGCGGCGGTGACCGCCTCCCGCAGGTGGTCCAGCAGCACACCGTCGGGCAGGCCGTCCAGGTCCAGGCCGGCCAGGGCGTCCAGTGCTGACTGCAGCTCGCCCACGACACCCTCCCGACCGGCTAGAACGTGTGTTCGATTCTACCGCTCGAGGCCGGGTCCGGCTGCGGATATCCCCAGGTCAGCGACCTGTCCACAGATTTCCGGCTCGTACCGCCGTGCGGGGTGACCACTGGACAGACGGTGATCTCTCGGAGTCGCGAGCGGAGGATGCGGCGACTCGCGAGGAGGGGCGTGCGCGCGACCTTCCCCTCGTGCATCCTCGATGCCACGCTGCCCCCATGCCGGACGACAGGTTCCGCCTCCGGGAGGACGAGTTCTACGCCAGCGCCCAGGTGGGGCTGGAGGAGCAGGTCGAGGTGCAGTCCGAACCGGTTCCCCCGCCTGCCGACTGGCGAGGCGACCCGATGCCGTGGGTCGACGGCGGCTCCGGCGACGCGGACGGCGACTGCTGAACGAGTCGCGGAGCGGAGCGGCGTGAGCAGGGATGGAGGCGGTCGTCTCCGCCCTGCGGTCACCGTCCCCACCAGAGCAGGGGTGACGCTCGCCGGCCCGACGCCACGAGCGACGACTGACGCCCTCTCCCCCGCGCAGCGATGCGAGGATCTCCGGACGGCCTGGCGCGCCTCGAGAGGCCGTCCAACGTGGGCCGCTCGAGGACGGTCCTCGACGCCCGCGACAGGCCTCCGCGACGAGGCAGATGTGCCCGCGGAGATGGCGCACTCGAGAAGCGCGTCCCCGTGACAGCATGGCGCCCCGTCGACGACGAGGGGGCCGCATGCACCGCTCGGACTGGGACGGCGTCCTGGGCGCGGTCGCCCCGGCGGCGCTCGACTACCTGCACTCGCTGCCGACCCGGCGGGTGTACCCGGAGAAGGGCCACGCGGAGGTCGAGGCGGCGCTCGACCACCCGCTCACCGACGACGGCCTCGACCCCGTGCAGGTCGTGGCCGAACTCGCGCGTGACCTGACGCCCTTCGTCACCGCCCACGCCGGCGGTCGCTTCTTCGGTTTCGTCATCGGCGGTCTGCACCCGGCGTCGTGGGGTGCCGAGCTCCTGGTCTCGACCTGGGACCAGAACGCCGGCCTGTTCCCGCCCACGCCGGGTGTCGCGGTCGCCGAGGAACTGGCTGCACGATGGCTCGTCGACCTGCTGCACCTCCCCGCGGAGAGCTCGGTCGGCTTCGTCACGGGCGGGCAGATGGCGAACTTCACCTGCCTGGCGGCGGCCCGGGACGAGGTGCTGCGCCAGGCCGGGTGGGACGTGGAGGCCGACGGCCTGATCGGTTCGCCGGGAGTCACCGTCGTCCTCAAGGAGGGCGTGCACTCGACCGTCCTGCGTGCCCTGCGCTTCCTCGGGCTCGGCGAGCGGTCCGCGGTGCTGGTGCCCTGCGACGACCAGGACCGGGTCGAGCCCGAGGCGCTCGATCGCACGCTCCAGGCGGTGTCCGGGCCCACGATCATCGCCGTCGAGTGCGGCAACGTGAACACCGGCGCGTTCGACGACTTCGACGCGGTCGCCGATCGGGCGGCCGCCCACCGGGCACGGGGCAACCCGACGTGGGTCCACGTCGACGGCGCGGTGATGCTGCTCGCCGCCGCGGCGCCCCGCATGTCCCGGCACGTGCGGGGCCTGGACCGGCTGGACTCCTGGTCCACCGACGGCCACAAGCTGCTGAACGTCGCCTACGACTGCGGGGTGGCGATCTGCCGCAACCGCGCCGCGCACATGGCCGCGATGAGCGTGCAGGCCAGCTACCTCGAGCAGGGCACCGGCGCCCGCGACCCGATGGACTGGAACCCCGAGTTCTCCCGCCGCGCTCGTGGCGTCGGCGTCTACGCGACGCTCCGCTCCCTCGGGCGGTCGGGGGTGGCCGCGCTCGTCGACCGCACGTGCGGCCACGCCCGGCGCTTCGCCGACGTCCTGGCGGCGAGCGGCCGGGCGCAGATCGTCAACGAGGTCGTGTCGAACCAGGTGCTCGTCCGCTGGCCGTCCCCGGACGGCGACCACGGACGGCGGGCCGACGCCGTCATGGCCGGCATCCGGGCCGAGGGGCTCGCCTTCTTCAGCGGGACCACCTACCGGGGCGAACGCCTGATGCGCATCTCCGTGTCGGACTGCGCCACGGACACCGACGACGTCGACCGCGTCGCCGAGGCGCTGCTCCGGCACGCGGACCCGGGCGACTGACCGCCGTCCCCGCCAGCCGGCCGGACTACAGCGCGCGGACCAGGTCCCCCAGCTGCCGGGTCTGCCAGAGGTGGAGCAGCCGCGTGGTCATGTGCAGCTGGATGCGGGCGTTCTCGTGCTCGGCGAGCCGCGGGTCCCGGTAGCTCTCCAGCGCGTCGAGGTCCGGCACCTCCCGCGCGAGGGCGACCGGTGCGCCGAGGGAGTGGGTCAGGCCGGACGCCGCCATGAGCAGGATGTGCAGCCGCAGCTCGTCCAGGTCGAGCCTCGGACCCCCGCTCGCCGCGTACTCCTCGACGAAGACGGCCAGCAGCCCGTCGAGGTGGTCGTCCCAGGCGAAGGGCTCGGCCCCGCTGATGGCACCGGTGATCGACTGCGCGACGCTGAGCTGCCCGGCGTTGGCCCAGTCCAGGAAGCCGCACACCAGCCGGCCGTCGGCACCTCGTTCGAACCAGCAGTTGTCGATGTTGGCGTTCCAGTGCGCGAAGGCGACGAAGTCGGGATTCCCGGAGAGGACGGTGGCGATCCGGTCTTCGGCGGCCAGCACGTCCGGGATGTCCGCCAGCAACCGGTCCCGGAGCCCGGCGCCCCGCACGTCCTCCGGGAACAGCCGCGGGTGGCGGTCGACGAACGCGAAGACCCGCTCGGCCCACTGCACGACCTTCGCCTCCGGCACCCGCGGCACCAGGCCGGCCCCGGCCGGCCCGGGCGAGCGGGGAAAGCGCTCGTCGAGGTCCGCCGGCAGCCGGCCGGCCCGGTGCGCGCCCGACAGCCGCGCCAGCCCCCGCAGGATGGCCTCGTAGTGCCCCACCTGGTCCGGCACCAGGTGGTCCAGGCACTTCGGGTGGTGGGGCTCCACGCCGTCGCGCCCGAAGGAGATGCGCTCGGTGACGATCAGGCCGGTGTGGGTCTCCGGGTCGACGTCGGCGAACAGCACGGTCGGCACCGGCACGGGGAACCCCGGCGACCGGGACAGCAGCGCGACGTCCACCTCCGAGACCAGCTGGGAGCGGCCGCTGTCCCACAGCGGGTCGTCGTAGTTGCGCGAGAACTTGACGAACAGCTCCTCGGGCAGGCCCGCCCGCGGCGTCCCGTACGCCACCGTGAGCAGCAGCTTCTTCCCCGTGCCGCCGCCGCGGAACTCCGCCGAGCGGACGACGCGGTCGACCCGCTCGCCGGGTGCCAGCGCCCCGGAGCGGCGGAACGCCTCGGTGAGCCACTCCGCGCCGCCGGAGAGCAGGGCGGCGGCGTCCCCGGGAACGGGCAGGCCGAAGACACCTCCCGGCGCCCAGCGCTCGATGTCCGGGGCCGCCTCGTCGCTCGTCGCCGTCACGCCGTCCGTCCGCCTCGTCGCCCTGCCTGGTCGAGTTGCTGGTCGACCCGCCTAGTACTACAGCTGCACGGCCGCGGATCGCTGCGGCGTGTCTACCGGAGTGAGGCGGAGACGCGGACGACGGTCGGCGGATGTCCGACGATGTCT
>NZ_JBJNRJ010000106.1:0-3907 GCF_046233715.1 Trujillonella humicola
CAGTGCCGCCGGGAACCTGTCACCAATCACCTACGAGACGACCGCGCTCGACCGAGCAGCGGCATAGGGAAGCCCTCCACGATCTCGGGGGAACCACACTTGCGGGACCCCACGAACGTGTCCGGCGAGCTGCGTCAGCTGCTCGACTCGTTCGAGTGCGGTGCCTGCGCCGGTACCGGCTATCAGCTCGCTGCAGACGGCGCCTTCAGGACGGGCGCCAACGGGCGTCGTGTCCGCTGCGAGGAGGGGCCGTGGTCGTGGGTCACCTCGCACACCTTTCGCAAGACCGTCGCCACGCGGTTGGAAGAGGCGGGGCTGACTCCGCGTCAGGTGGCCGACCAGCTGGGGCACGCCAACCCCTCCATGACGCTGGACGTCTACTTCGGACGCCAGGTGGTCAGCGCACAGGCGGCTCGAGTGCTCGATCGCTGAGTTACGCACACCAGCGGTGTGCCGGCTCGGCCTCGATGTGCCGGACCTCAGCCCGTCACGCCTCGCCGTTGGTGGTCGGTTCGGCGCTGGTCCTCGATCCAGCGACCGAGATCCTCGGCGCGATACATCACTCGGCGGCCGATGCGGAAGCTGCTCGGTCCTCTGCCCATGTGCCGCCAATAGCGCAGCGTCGAAGCGGGCGTACGCAATATCGCCGCGGCCTCAACGACGGTTAGTAGCGCCGATGAATTGTCGGTGGACTGCTCGTGCAGCATCGCGACCTCGCGATCCAAGGGTTGATGGTTGAGCGGCGAGCCGCCGCCAGCACGTCTCCGCCGTCTCTTGCCAACGTGCTCGCCAATCCCCGGTCCTTCTCGCGGAGCCTGCGGCTCGTCGCCGGCGCTTCCTGATCAGTGGACCAGGAGACGGCACTCGTACTGGAGAAGCTGGCCACCGTACTTCGCCGGGTCTGGTCCGACGCGTGAGTGCCTCCCGATTAGCCCACGCTCAGCTTGTGCAACGACATCACAGCTGCGGAAGCTAGGAACTGGACCTCCAGTACCACCGGCGACTTCCTCCAGTCCTGCAGCCAGGAGGCATCGACGAGGCTCGAGGACGCGGCCGCGCCTTGATGAGCGCCCGTCGGACCGATGGCCACGCCGGGGGCGGGCTAGTTGTACTGACCGGACAGGTTGGTCAAGCGGGTGATCGGCGGGCGGCGTTCGGTCGCGGTGTGGGGCCGGTGATGGTTGTACTCGTGTAGCCAGCCCGGCAGTGCCTTTCGTCGGGCTGACTCGCTGAGGTACTGCCGGCGGAAGGCCCAGCCGTCGGCCATGGTGCGGTGGAAGCGCTCGATCTTGCCGTTGGTCTGCGGGCGGTAGGGCCGGGTGCGCTTGGGCGTGATGCCCAGCTCTGCGCAGGCGTCGCGCCAGGCGTGGGCGCGGTAGGCCGAGCCGTTGTCGCTGAGCACGCGTTCGACGGTGATGCCGCGAGCGGCGAACCAGGCCACGGCGTTGCGCAGCACGCCGATGGCGGTCGCGGCGGTCTCGTCGTCGTGGATCTCGGCGTAGGCGACCCGGCTGTGGTCGTCGAGCACGGTGTGCACGAACGCGGTGCCCATCTTCGGGTTGTGGTGGCGGTTGCGCGGCTTGCCCGGGGTGGCGGCCCGGTTCTTGTCGCCCTGAGAGCGGCCGACGTAGCGCCAGCCGCCGCCATCGGGGATGTTGCCCAGCTTCTTCACGTCGACGTGGATCAGCTCGCCCGGGCGGTCGCGTTCGTAGCGGCGGATCGGCTCCCCGGTGGCGCGGTCGACGTGCGACAGCCGGTTCAGCCGGCAACGGCGCAGCACCGCGTGCGCGGTCGAGGGCGCCACGCCGACCCGGTCAGCGATCGCCACCGGACCCAGCCGCTGCTTCCAGCGCAGGTGCACGATTCGGCGCACCACCGGCGCCGGCGTGCGCCGCGGGGACGAGTGCGGCCGGGAGCTGCGATCGACCATCCCGGCCGGCCCCTCGGTGCGGTAGCGGTCGGCCCAGCGCTTGGCCGTGGGCCAGGCGACGTTGAACACCGCCGCGGCGTAGGAGATCGACCAACCGTCCTCGACGATGGCCCGGGCCATGCGCAGACGGTGGCGTGGAGTCAGGGCGGCATTAGCGTGAGACAGGAGGACCTCCGGGGTTCGTGTGCAGTGGTCGCCTTCAGCAGCTCCACTCCACGCCCGGAGGTCCTCCCCGAACAAGATCAGTCAGATCGTGTCGTCACACGCCCTCGACCAACGTCTCCGGTCAGTACAGCTAGTCGTGCCTCTGGCCGATGCGGTCCGGTTGCACGGCGGCGGGCGCATGGCGATTTCCACGACCCGAGTCACTCGGCCTGCGGCCTGAGTCGGCGCGCAGGAACGCCGGCCAGCGCGAGGCCAGGCCGACCTCCCTCGTCGACCCACTGCGGAGCAGAACAGCCCTCGACGATCAGGGCCGCGACGTAACGGCGCTCGACAAACGCGCAGCTCACCGCAGGTGAGCTCCTATGTGTCAATGCCGGTCGGGCGTAGCGTCCGGATCGGCGGTGGGCGCGGTGGACTGACCGCAGCGAAGAGCAGGTCTGGGACTGAGAGCCTGTCGCGCAGCTGGCTTCGGCCGTAGAGACGCGTCCGTTTTGTCGCTGCCGCACTCACCGTCCTTAGCCGGTGGGGGCCGGTCGTTGCTGGGCGGCGAGGTCTGCCTGCAGGGTCTTGTAGATCAGGTCGGAGAGCCGTCGCTTGAGGCAGCGGAGAGCTTCGCGGCTCGTCTTGCCCTCGGCGCGTTTGCGCAGGTAGTAGGCACGGCCTTCGGTGTCGGCGCGGATCTGGGTGATCGCCATCGTGTAGAGCACCCGGTTGAGGGTGCGGTTGCCCGAGCGGTTGAGTCGGTGGCGGCGGGTGGTGCGCCCGGAGTTCGCCGGCAGGGGCGCGGTGCCGTTGGCGGCGGCGAAGGCGTGCCGGGAGCGGTAGCGGCGCACGTCGACGACCTGGCCGAGGATGGTGGCGGCACTGATCGGGCCGACGCCGTAGAGGTCGGTGAGTCCGGTCTGCACGGTGTCGATGGCGGCGGCGATCAGGTCGGCGACTTCCCCGATCTCTGCGGTGAGCTCGTCGAGGCGGTCCAGGCGGCGGCGGGTCAGCTGCGAGCGGACGCCGGTGTCACCGTCGAGCAGAGCGCGGGCGGCGGCGATGTAGGTCGGTGCGGTCAGCCGCGGAACGGTGACCTGGTAGCCGGGCAGCAGCCCGTGCAGCTCGGCATGGGTGCGGTTGGCCAGCGCGGTGCGCTCGGTGACCAGCTGTGCGCGGTAATCGGCCAATGCCCGCAGGTCAGCGGCTTGCCCGATGGCCAGGCGGACCGGCGGAAGTCCCGGCTCGCGGGCGGTGATCCGGGCGATGGCCACGGCATCGATGGGGTCGGTTTTGCCTTGCCCGGGCTTGCTGGAGCGTTCCCGCGAGGTGAGGCTGGGCGGCACCTCGACCACTTCCAACTGGCCGCCGAGGACCAGCCAGATGGCGGCGCCGCGGCCGTGGTTGCCCGAGCCCTCGATGCCAACGCGAACGACCTGGTGGCGGGTCAGCAGCTCCTCGAGGTCGTCGAAGCCGGCCTCGGTATTGGCCAGCTCGGTGACTTCCACCGGCCGGCCGACCGGGTCGATGACAGCGACGGCGAGGGTGTCTTTGTGGGTGTCGATTCCGGCGAGCACGCCCACTCCTTGTCAGTCGGCTCGGCTCGCGACTGCCGGGGCTCGGGCGCAGCGAGCTTGTCAACTCTTCTGTGTAAGACCTGCAATCGATCTTGATGAGGTCAGCTGAGGTAGGGCTCGATGCGGTCGCCGAAGGCGATCATCATCTCGGCCCTGGCGGGCTTCCAGCCCTGGGTGACGGCGCCCTCGACGAGCTTGCCGGGTGCGGTGCGCTGGTTGGCCGGCTTGCCGCGGTCCTTCATCCGTTCCCGGG
>NZ_JBJNRJ010000107.1:0-3491 GCF_046233715.1 Trujillonella humicola
CGCTGTTGGGTCCTGAAGGAACGGGCTCACGTGCCGGCCGGTGGCCGGGGGTGGGGTTTCTTCGCCGGGGCCTCTTGGGATCTCGTACCACTCACTGCCTGCGGGCGGGTGGGGTTGGCGGGGTCGGGTGCAAGGGGTGTCGCCGGTCGTTCGTTGAGAACTGCACAGTGGACGCGAGCATCTTCAACAGTTCCGGACCCCTTGCTCGGGTGCCTGCTGGTCCTTCTTCGGAAGGGTTGGTGGGTGTCGGGTGGGGGTTCGTGGTTTGTAGGTTTTGTGTGGCCAAGTTGTTAAGGGCACACGGTGGATGCCTGGGCACCAGGAGCCGATGAAGGACGTAGGAGGCTGCGATAAGCCTCGGGGAGCTGCCAACCGAGCGTTGATCCGAGGATGTCCGAATGGGGGAACCCCGCACCAGTCATGTGGTGTGACCCGCGCCTGAACACATAGGGCGTGTGGAGGGAACGTGGGGAAGTGAAACATCTCAGTACCCACAGGAAGAGAAAACAACAGTGATTCCGTGAGTAGTGGCGAGCGAAAGCGGATGAGGCTAAACCGTTTCCATGTGATAGCCGGCAGGCGTTGTGGGGACGGGGTCGTGGGACCGCTCAGTGTCTTCTGCCGAGGGCACGGGGAGTCAGAAAGACGGTTGATTAGTGGAAGGCCTGCTGGAACGGGTCGCCGTAGAGGGTGAGAGCCCCGTACACGAAAATCACCGTCCTCCCGAGCGTGTTTCCCAAGTAGCACCGAGCCCGTGAAATTCGGTGTGAATCTGGCGGGACCACCCGCTAAGCCTGAATACTCCCTGGTGACCGATAGCGGACGAGTACCGTGAGGGAAAGGTGAAAAGTACCCCGGGAGGGGAGTGAAATAGTACCTGAAACCGTGTGCCTACAAGCCGTGAGAGCCGCAGCACCTTCGGGTGCACGGTGATTGCGTGCCTTTTGAAGAATGAGCCTGCGAGTTAGTGGTACGTGGCGAGGTTAACCCGTGTGGGGTAGCCGTAGCGAAAGCGAGTCCGAACAGGGCGATCGAGTCGCGTGCTCTAGACCCGAAGCCGAGTGATCTACCCATGGCCAGGTTGAAGCGCGGGTAAGACCGCGTGGAGGACCGAACCCACCAGGGTTGAAAACCTGGGGGATGAGCTGTGGGTAGGGGTGAAAGGCCAATCAAACTCGGTGATAGCTGGTTCTCCCCGAAATGCATTTAGGTGCAGCGTCGCGTGTTTCTTGCCGGAGGTAGAGCACTGGATGGCCGATGGGCCCCACAAGGTTACTGACGTCAACCAAACTCCGAATGCCGGTAAGTGAGAGCGTGGCAGTGAGACTGCGGGCGATAAGGTTCGTAGTCGAGAGGGAAACAGCCCAGATCATCGGCTAAGGCCCCTAAGCGTGTGCTAAGTGGAAAAGGATGTGGGATCGCAGAGACAACCAGGAGGTTGGCTTAGAAGCAGCCACCCTTGAAAGAGTGCGTAATAGCTCACTGGTCAAGTGGTTCCGCGCCGACAATGTAGCGGGGCTCAAGCACACCGCCGAAGCCGTGGCACTCACACGTAGCCCGCCGGTTCCCTTCGTGGGGGCCGGCCAGGTGTGTGGGTGGGTAGGGGAGCGTCGTGTGGCGGTGGAAGCGGCGGAGGAATCCAGCCGTGGACGCCACACGAGTGAGAATGCAGGCATGAGTAGCGAGAGGGGAGTGAGAAACTCCCCCGCCGGAAGACCAAGGGTTCCTGGGCCAGGCTAATCCGCCCAGGGTGAGTCGGGACCTAAGGCGAGGCCGACAGGCGTAGTCGATGGACAACGGGTTGATATTCCCGTACCCGCGAAGGAACGCCCATGCTGAACCCAGCGATACTAACCCACCGAATCCGGTGAGGCCCTTGTGGCTGATCCGGGCTAGCTGGGGACCTGGACTGGTAGTAGGCAAGCGATGGGGTGACGCAGGAAGGTAGTCCTACCGGTGAGTGGTAGTACCGGTGCAAGGGTGTGGCCCGTCCGATAGGTAAATCCGTCGGACACGAGGGTGAGGCCTGACGCATAGCCGAATGAGGCGAATGGGATGATCCTATGCTGCCGAGAAAAGCCTCTAGCGAGTTCCGAGCGGCCCGTACCCCAAACCAACTCAGGTGGTCAGGTAGAGAATACCGAGGCGATCGAGCGAACTGTGGTTAAGGAACTCGGCAAAATGCCCCCGTAACTTCGGGAGAAGGGGGGCCGCTTCCCGTCATCACTCTTGCAGTGGGCAGCGGGGGGTGGCCGCAGAGACCAGTGAGAAGCGACTGTTTACTAAAAACACAGGTCCGTGCGAAGTCGTAAGACGATGTATACGGACTGACGCCTGCCCGGTGCTGGAACGTTAAGGGGACGGGTTAGCCGCAAGGCGAAGCTCAGAACTCAAGCGCCAGTAAACGGCGGTGGTAACTATAACCATCCTAAGGTAGCGAAATTCCTTGTCGGGTAAGTTCCGACCTGCACGAATGGCGTAACGACTTCTCAGCTGTCTCAACCACAGGCTCGGCGAAATTGCACTACGAGTAAAGATGCTCGTTACGCGCGGCAGGACGGAAAGACCCCGGGACCTTCACTATAGCTTGATATTGGTGTTCGGTTCGGCTTGTGTAGGATAGGTGGGAGACTGTGAAGCGGGCACGCCAGTGTTCGTGGAGTCGCCGTTGAAATACCACTCTGGTCGAATTGGATGTCTAACCTCGGTCCGTGATCCGGATCAGGGACAGTGTCAGGTGGGTAGTTTAACTGGGGCGGTTGCCTCCCAAAATGTAACGGAGGCGCCCAAAGGTTCCCTCAGCCTGGTTGGCAATCAGGTGTCGAGTGCAAGTGCACAAGGGAGCTTGACTGCGAGACCGACGGGTCGAGCAGGAGCGAAAGCTGGGACTAGTGACCCGGCACCGGCATGTGGAAGCGGTGTCGCTCAACGGATAAAAGGTACCCCGGGGATAACAGGCTGATCTTCCCCAAGAGTCCATATCGACGGGATGGTTTGGCACCTCGATGTCGGCTCGTCGCATCCTGGGGCTGGAGTAGGTCCCAAGGGTTGGGCTGTTCGCCCATTAAAGCGGTACGCGAGCTGGGTTTAGAACGTCGTGAGACAGTTCGGTCCCTATCCGCCGTGCGCGTAAGAGACTTGAGAAGAGCTGTCCCTAGTACGAGAGGACCGGGACGGACGAACCTCTGGTGTGCCAGTTGTACCGCCAGGTGCACTGCTGGTTGGCTACGTTCGGCAGGGATAACCGCTGAAAGCATCTAAGCGGGAAGCTCGCTTCGAGATGAGGTCTCTCACCCAGTCAATGGGGTAAGGCCCCCGCCCAGACCAGCGGGTTGATAGGCCGGAAGTGGAAGCACCGCGAGGTGTGGAGCTGACCGGTACTAATAGGCCGAGGGCTTGACCACACAACCCACTTCACACCACGAACACCGTGACCTGTCGAAGTTCTCCGCGTCCACTGTGCAGCTCTGAACGAACGACCCCCCACACAC
>NZ_JBJNRJ010000108.1:0-3396 GCF_046233715.1 Trujillonella humicola
GCCCACGACACCCTCCCGACCGGCTAGAACGTGTGTTCGATTCTAGCGCCCGGAACCGGGTCGGGCAGGAGATATCCCCAGGTCAGCGACCTGTCCACACATCTCCGGACGGGCTTGCGTCGACACCCAGCGGGGGTTGAGAAGCCCCGACCAGCGTGGCGAGCTCGGTGCGGTTGGCCGCGCCCAGCTTGGCCAGCACGTTGCGCACGTGGCTCTCCACCGTCCGCTCGGAGAGCACCAGCTCCTCGGCGATCCGGCGGTTGGTCCACGCCCGCGCCACCAGGGTGGCGATCTCCCGCTCGCGGGCGGTCAGCGGGTCGGCCTCCCGGACCGCCCGGCCGGCCCGCGCGGCCAGCGCCTCGGCCCGCGCCCCGGGGCCGGGCATGCCCAGCCGCCGAGCCTCGGCGGCCGCTGCGCGGGCCAGGTCCCCGGCGCGGGCCAGGTCCCCGGCGCGGGCCAGGTCCCCGGCGCGGGCCAGGTCCCCGGCGCGGGCCACGTCGCGGCGGTCCGTGCGATCGAGCAGCACCCCGGCCAGCCCGACCCGGTCCAGCACGGCGGCCGGCCGCGCCCCGGTCGCCGTGTCGACCTCGAGCGCCTGCTCGAACCAGGCGACCGCCTCGTCGGGCCGGCCGCGCACCACCGCCAGCCGGGCGACCAGCGAGGCGTACGAGCCCTGGCAGTAGACCCCGGCCCCACCCGCCGCGTACGGCTCGCGGGCCAGCTGGCGGTGCAGCACCTCGGCGGCGGCGACGTCCCCGAACTCCTCGACCAGCGGCACCAGGTTGAGCGGGACCCCGCCGGAGGCGACGAAGTCCGGGTCGGCGAGCCGCTCCCGCAGCAGCTGGTACCGGGCCGCCGCGTCGTCCCGCCGGCCGCGCAGCAGGTCCACCAGCGCTCGGCTGACCAGGACGACGGGGACGTCCAGGGCCTGGTCGAGCGTCCGCAGCGTCTCGTCGTCCCACCCGGGGCCCCGGCCGGTCACCAGCGAGTGCTGCAGCCAGAAGGCGTCGGACAGGCCGACGGTCGACAGGTCGCCGGTCAGCTCGGTGGCGCCGATGCCGCGGGCCTCCTCGTTGAGCGCCACCGCGTCGTCGAACCGGCCGAGCAGAGCGGCCACGGACGCCCGGAGCCGCCGGTCGTGCCAGCGGACCATCGGCAACCGGGTGCTCGCGGCCAGCGCGGACACCCGGTCGAGCTCGTCGCGGACGACGTCCACGTCGCCGGTCTCCAGGCCGGCGTCGATGCGCCACTTGGCGCCCCACAGCTCGACCAGCGGCTGTCCCGTACCGGCCGCGTGCTCGATGGCCAGCCGGCCCAGGTCCATCCGCTCGGCCGCGGACAGGGCGGTGGGGCTGGCCTTCATCCGCGCGCGCACCGCGTCGAGGACCGCCTCGGAGTCCTCGCAGCCCCGGGCGAGGTCGAGGGCCGCCGCGGCGTTGGCCGCCGTCGCGCCCATCCGGCCCGCGTCGGCCTGGACCGACGCCAGCTGGGAGAGCAGCCGGGAGCGGAGCGCGGGGGAGCGCCCGCCGTCCACCGCCGCCAGCGCGCGCTCGCACAAGCGCACCAGCGCCGGCGGGAACTCCGGCGCACCCACGTCGTGCACGGCGAGCGTGGCGGAGGCCAGCAGCTCCGGGTCCCCGGCTGCGGCGTCGGACGCGGCGAGGGCGTGCTCCAGCGCGGCGTCGAAGCGGCCGGCGCGGAACTCCGCCGCCGCGAGCTCCACCAGCAGCCCGGCGTGCTCGGCCCGCTCCGCCCCGGCCCGCTGCCCGGCGTCCAGCGCCGTGGCGAGGAAGCGGGCGGCCTCGTCGAAGGCCAGCAGACGCGTGGCGGTCGCGGCGGCCCGCCGGGCCCACGTCGCCGCGCGGCGCAGGATCTCCTGCCCCGCGCCCGAGCGCAGCCAATGACCGACGACGAGCCCGGCGAGCGAGTCGTCCGCGGTGTCGCGGTCCCCGGCCAGCCGCTCCAGGGCCTCCGCCGCCCGCCGGTGCAGCTCCTCCCGGACGCTGGGCGCCAGGTCGGCGTAGACGGCGTCGCGGACGGCGGCGTGCGCGAAGCGCCGGCGGCCGGGGGCGTCGGGGACGGCGGTGAGCACCCCACCGCGGACGGCGGCGTCCAGGCCCGCCGCGACCTCGGCCGCCGGGCGCCCCGTCACTGCCACCAGCCGCGCCGCGTCGAGCTCCTCGCCGAGCACGGCGGCGGCGTCGAGCAGGTCGAGGGCGGCCGGCGGCAGCCCGGTGAGCGTGCTGCGCACGAGGGCTCGCAGCTCCGCCTCCGCGTCCGCGCCGGCGTCCGGGGACCGCGCGACCGCGCGGAGGTACAGCGGCACGCCGCCGCTGCGCCGGTGCACCGCCCGCACCACCTCGGGACCGGCGGCCTCGGGAGGGAGGTAGGCACGGACGTCGTCCTCGGTCAGCGGCGCCAGCCGCAGCACGCGGACGGCGGGCTCGCGCAGCAGGCCCGGCAGGGCCTCGTCCAGCGGCCGGCCGGTCCGGGCGCCGTCGGGCTCGCGGACGGTGCCGACGACGAGCAGCCGGGAGCGCGGCAGCTCGCCGGCCAGGTGCCGCAGCAGCCGCAAGGAGCTCTCGTCGGCCCAGTGCAGGTCCTCCAGGACGACGACCAGCCCGCCGCCGGCGGCGCAGTCGATCAGCGCGTCGGAGACGGCCGTAGCCAGCCCGAAGCGGGCGGCGTCCGGGTCCGCGCCGCCGCCGGCCCGGTAGACCTCCGCCAGCGCGCCGGCCACCGCCGCCGCGGCGGCCGGCAGCGCCCGCACGACCCGCCGCCACGGCCACAGCGGCGGCGCGCCGGGGTCGTCGACGCAGCGCCCCCACACCACCGGCACCGCGCCCGGCCGCCCGGCGCGGGCCAGCACCTCCTCGACCGTGCGGGTCTTGCCGATGCCGGCCGGCCCGGACAGCAGGACGAGGCCGCCGCTGCCCGCGGCGGTCGCGGCGATCCGCGCCGTCAGCTCGGCGAGCTCGGCGTCCCGGCCGACGAAGCGGCCGCCGTCCGGGGCCGCAGTCCCGGTGCCCACGGCGGGCAGTATCCGCGCGCGCGACGGCTCTGGATACCGTCCGCGCGGTTCCTCCGTACCGCGGTCCGGTGGTTCCACGGATGTCCGGCCCCCGCCGCGGCCGGATCGTTCTTCCCGACGGGACCGGAGCCGCCGGTCCCCGGAGGGGAGGCCCCCGTGTACGCCACCATCCACACCACCGCCGCACCGTCCGGCGCCGCCGGGACGGTCGTCCTCGCCGCCGCCGGCGACGACGGGACGACGACCGTCGCCCTCTGGCCCTAGTGCTACAGCCGCACTTCGTCGGCTGCACCCCTTCGAACGTAGTGACAGCGGCGGGCCCGGGCCTGGTGTCTGCGGCGCCAGAAGGACCAGCTCAGGACATG
>NZ_JBJNRJ010000109.1:0-2808 GCF_046233715.1 Trujillonella humicola
CTGCCGGCCCACTGGTGCAGCTTGGTCTGGATCTTCAGTACCCGCGCCCGCGCGGCAACCGCGTCGGGTATCGGTGCACCGGTGTTCACCGGCGGCCTCCTGACCTTCCAGTTCCTGCACTGCGAACTCGCTGCCGCCCTTGGCCATGTGACCGGCTTTCCCGGCCTCGGACTACTACGGCGGCTCCGCCCCACCACGCGGTGATCGGCTGACGGTGCGCCCAGCCCGCCCCGACCTGGCCGGTCGGAGAACGGGACGACCGCGCGGTGGTTCCCACGTTCACCACTTGACCGTTCGACGGGATCGGCGCCCAGCTCTTCCCCGGCGGCCTCGCCACGACTACCCCGCAGCACTTCATCGTGGCCTTCGACCCGGCCAACCCTGGACCTGACCGAAGTTCCCTCGGCGACCGTTCGTCCCGACCGAGGTGCGCACCGCTGACCGGCCCAGATCCGCCAGGTTCGAGCCGACGTTCCACTTTCGGGGGTTCCACCACTGGTTTCTGCACTCGTACGCCTGTCCGTCTCGCTTGCCAGGCCCGGGCCGTCTGGCAGTGCCGACCCGTCCTGTCGTTGTCGGGGCCGCTCCCGCCTCCCTCGGCACCTCCCGAGATCGACTGCCCCCAGCTTCATCAGGCCGCTGCGACGGCCCGAAGAGGAAGGACTTCCACCTCCCTGCGGTCATGCGGCGCCTCGTGGCGCACCGGATTGGTCGACCAGATCTTCTTCCAGTGCGCGACGGGGAAGTCGGTGAAGGCCAGCAGGTCGGCTTGGGCGTCGCGGAGCATCGCCTCGACCTTGGGGAACTGGCGGCCGAGCATGCCGGCGATGACGTCGAGCTGGGAGCGCACGTGTTCGGCGTCGGGCTGGGCGAAGATCGTGCGGATCGCGGCGGCGACCATCTCGCTGTTGCCGCGGGGCACCTGGGCGAGCACGTTGCGCATGAAGTGCACCCGGCAGCGCTGCCAGGCCGCCCCGAGCAGCACCGCGCTGATCGCGGCCTTGAGGCCGGTGTGGGCGTCGGAGATGACCAGCTGGGTGCCACCGAGCCCGCGGGCCTTCAGCGTGCGCAGGAACGCGGTCCAGAACGCGCCGTCCTCCGAATCGCCGACGGCGAAGCCGAGCACCTCGCGGTGCCCGTCGGCGGCCACGCCGGTGGCGATCACGACGGCCTGGGAGACCACCCGGCGGTTGACCCGGGCCTTGCAGTAGGTGGCGTCGAGGAACACGTAGGGGAACGCGGTCTCGGCCAGCGACCGGTCCCGGAACGCCGCGACTTCCTCGTCCAGGTCGGCGCAGATCCGGGACACCTCGGACTTGGAGATGCCGGTGTCGGCGCCCAGGGCCTTGACCAGGTCGTCGACCTTGCGGGTGGAGACGCCGTGCAGATAGGCCTCCATCACCACCGCGAACAGCGCCTGGTCGATCCGCCGTCGGCGTTCCAGCAGCGACGGAAAGAACGACCCGGCGCGCAGCTTGGGGATCCGCAGCTCCAGATCCCCGGCCGTGGTTGACAGCGTGCGCGGGCGGGAGCCGTTGCGCTGGGCGGTGCGGGCGTCGGTGCGCTCGTGCGGGGCGGCGCCGATCACCGCGGTGAGCTCGGCCTCGATCAACGCCTGATAGATCGTGGTCGCCGCTGACCGAATCCGGTCGTCGACATCGGCGGCCTTCAGTGCCTGGAGCACCTCGAGCAGGGCAGACTGGTCCAGGGCCATCGTGTGTTGTGTCCTTCCGCGAGAACCATTGCCGTGGTCTCGCTGACCATCACACGATGGCCCCCTCAACGTGATCACCCACGCGAGCGGTGGCCTGGACTTACACCACCTCGCGGGACGTCACCTCGGAGGAACCGTCTTCGACCGGACCGCCGGTGTTCGAGCAGGTGTACCTGCAGCGCCGGTTGCAGCAGTTGGAGATCACCGCAGCACGTCTGGAGAGGCGGGCCGCGGTAGCAGTTGAGCCGGCTGCGGAAGTGCTGCGGTTCCCGGGCTCTGCGGCACCGCGAACGAGCCGAGCGGCTGCGCAACCCTCTGAGGAGCGCCGGGCAGTCGAGCGAGGCGGGGGAGTGAACTACCTCGGCCCGGTCGCCGACGTCCGGCCCGCGCGGGCCCCTGAAGGGAACCTCCAGTCCTCGCGCCGCCGTCGAGATCGAAGCGATGCGCCGTGCCGTGGAGCGCGCGGAGGTACAGCAGAAGCGCCGGGGAAGTACGGGAGACCGGTTGTGGAGCATGCCGCTCGGCTGACCCCAGCCCGGATGGTCGCAACGCTGGCACGCGCCTCCAGCACCGGCTCCGTGTCAGGAGCTTCTTGCTGCACGAGTGCAGCTGCCGAGGCGGAGCGCTGAACGTCTGCCGATCGGCGACCACTAATGAGGTACGTCATCACCGCACGCGGCCCGCAGCAGCACGACGGGCCGCCGCTGATGCGGGCGAGGGAAGGGTGGAGATCAGATGGTGAAGCGGGGCCTCGGGCTGGTCGCGGCGATCATGGTGCTCACCAGCGCGTGCGGCGGTGACGGTCATGCCTCCGACGCGCAGGCATCGTCGGCTGAGCCTCCGCCGGCGGTGCCCGGCGCGCTCACCGATCACCAGTCGTTCACCGGCATTACGCTGCCGCCGGAATTCGACCTGGCCGACGCCCGAGGCTTTCGCACCGTGGACGCCGGTGCGGGAACCGACGGCACCCGGCGGGACAGCTGGGACGTGTCGGGGGGCCTTGCCCCCTGATCTTGGACACGCGTGGGGTGTCTACGCCGCGGTCGGCAGCGTAGCCGGGGCCCGGCGGGCCTCGTAGTCGTTCGGGCTGGTCT
>NZ_JBJNRJ010000010.1:0-115237 GCF_046233715.1 Trujillonella humicola
CGGCGAAGAACTCGCTCACCCCCTCCAGCTCACCCGGGCGGCGCTGCTCGTCGTCGCCGTGGGTGTGACGCGGGTCGGGGCGGGCGGCGGCCAGGCCCAGCACCGCCCGCACCCGCAGCCCGGCCAGCATCGCCTCGGCGGCGGTGATCTGCTGCAGCAGCGCCGCGTTCGCCGCCGCCGTCCGGCGCGGCGGCAGCATCTCCGGCAGCGTCTCCGGCACCCACCCCGGATCGGTCGGCAGCGGCTCCACGTCCCGCTCCGGGCCGGCGGCCAGCGGCACCACGGTCACCCCGACCGCGAACTCCCGCACCCCCGCCATGACCAGCACGCTAGACCCGGGGTACGACAGTTTTCGGGGCGCTGGCCAGCGAGAACAGCGTCCGGTGTGCGCGCCCACGCCGCAGGACCCGGCCGGGAACGCGGCCTCAGCGCACCCGCTCGGCTCCCGGGTGCCGCGGGTCCGACCCGGTGGCGGCCGCACCGGCCCGGCGGCGGGCGGCGAGGGCCTTGACCGCCCCGTCGGCCAGCAGCACCGCGGGCACCGCCAGCAGGGCCACCAGGAGCCCGGCCAGCGGCGGCGGCCGGTGCCCGAGCACGTCGGCGACCGGCGGGACGACGAGCATGCCGACCAGCACGAGCAGCTCGATGCCCACCGCCCACACCAGCAACCGGTTGCCCGCCCAGCCGAGCCGCCAGGCGGGGCGGCTGGTGCTCCGGCACGCGAAGGCGTTGGCGAACTGGCCGAGGACCACGGCGGTGAACGCCGCGCCGGACGCACCCGCCAGGACCCCGGCCGGGACGTCTGCCCCGTACGACCAGCCCGCCGCCAGCAGCACGGTCAGGAAGGCGCCCATGGCGACGGTGGCCTCCACCGGTCCGAGCACCGCCAGCGCCCGCCGCAGCAGCCCCCTGTCCACGAGCCGGCGGCGCGGTGGCGGGCCGTCCAGGACCCGTGGTGAGGGCGGTTCGGCGCCCAGCGCCAGCGCCGGCAGCAGGTCGGTGGCGATGTCCAGGCTGAGCACCTGCAGCACCGACAGCGCCAGCGGGATCCCGCCCCCGGTCACCGTGAACACCACGAACGGGGCCAGCTCGGCCACGTTGTCGGTCAGGTGGTAGGTCAGGAAGCGGCGGATGTTGGCGAACGTCGCCCGGCCCTGGCGGACGGCGGCGACGATCGTCGCGAAGTCGTCGTCGAGCAGCACGAGGTCGGCGGCCTGGCGGGCCACGTCGGTCCCGCCCACACCCATCGCGACGCCGATGTCGGCCGCCCGCAGCGCCGGGCCGTCGTTGACGCCGTCCCCGGTCATGGCGACGACGTGGCCGCGGGCCCGCAGGGCGCTCGCGATCCGCAGCTTGTCCTCGGGCGCCACCCGGCACACCACCGTGCCGTCGGCGTCGACCAGCTCGCCGAGGGTGGTGTCGTCGGCGGGCAGGTCCGTGCCGTGCAGCACCCGGCTGGTCCCCTCGCGCCACAGCCCGGTCTGCCGCGCGATGGCCTCGGCGGTGGGGCCGGAGTCACCGGTCACCATCGCCACCGCGATGCCCGCCCGCCGGCAGTCGGCCAGTGCCGCGTGCACGCTGGGCCGCGGCGGGTCCTCCAGGCCGATCAGCCCGAGCAGCTCGAGATCGCGCTCGGCGTCCTCCGCGGTGCAGTCCGCGGCCAGGGGGCCCACCCGCCGGGCCACCGCGAGCACCCGCAGACCCCGGCTCGCCATGCGCCCGGCCTCGGCCGACGCGGCGGGGTCGGCGGTGCACAGGGGGAGCACGCTGTCCGGGGCCCCCTTGACCGAGAGGACGCCGTCGTCCCACACCGACATCCGGCGCCGCCGCGGGTCGAAGGGGAACCGCCGCTCGCCCGCGGGCGCCCCGCGGACCGTGCCGCCGACCCCCAGCCGGCGGGCGAAGGCGTCGATGGCGGCCTCCATGGGATCGCCGACCGCTCCCCAGCCGCCGTCCTCCTCCCGGATGTGCCCGGTGGAGCACAGCGCCGCCGTGCGGGCGAGCAGGCGTCCCGCGGCGACCGCCGGGGGCGTCCCGTCCACTTCGGCGACCGGGGCGTATCCCTCGCCCCGGACGGTGACGGGGCCGGCGGGGGTCCACACGTCGAGCACGGCCATCCGGTTCTGCGTGAGCGTGCCGGTCTTGTCCGTGCAGATGACCGTCGTCGACCCGAGGGTCTCCACCGACTCCAGCCGGCGCACCAGCGCGGAGCGCCCGGCCAGCTGCTGCGCGCTGCGGGCCAGCGAGAGGGTGACCGTGGGCAGCAGCCCCTCGGGGACCAGCGCGACGGTGACGCCGACGGCGAACAGGAAGCCGTCGCTCAAGGGGAGGCCGAGCAGGACGCCGGCGCCGAAGCACACGGCTCCGATGCCCAGCGCGAGGACGGTGATCGTGCGGACCAGCCGGTCCAGCTCGCGCGCCAGCGGCGTCTTCGCCCGCTCGACGCCCCGGGTCAGGGTGGCGAGGGAGGCCAGGCGGGTGTCGCCGGCGACGGCGGTGACCACCGCCGTCCCCTCGCCCTCGACCACGAAGCAGCCGGCGGCCGCCGGGTCGCCGGGAGCCTTGCCGACCGGCTCGCTCTCGCCGGTGAGCAGGGCCTCGTCCACCCGCAGCCCGTGGACGTCGAGCGCCTGCAGGTCCGCGGCCACCCGGTCGCCGGCCTGCAGCACGACGACGTCGCCCACGACGAGGTCCACGGCGTCGACCTCCTGGCGGCGCCCGTCGCGGACCACGGTGACCCGGTGCGGGACCAGGTCTCGCAGGGCCTGGGCCGCGCGGTCGGCCCGGTACTCCTGCACGAAGGCGAAGACCCCGTTGAGGACGACGACCACGACGACGGCCACCGCGAGCTGCGGCAGGCCGCCCACGAGGGCCAGCCCCGCCGCGGCCCACAGCAGCAGGGCGAAGAAGTGCACGAACTGCGCGACCAGCAGCCGCACCGGCGACGGCGGCTGCTCCACGGGCAGCCGGTTGCCGCCCGGCGGGCGCCGCGCCGCCGCCTCGGCCGACGTGAGGTCGGCCGGCGGGGGGCCGGCCAGGGCGGTGGCGGACATGTCGGCTCCCGTGCTCGGTGGCGGCCCGGTGGCCGGCCGCCCCAGCGTCGGGCCGCCCGCGGTCCGGGCGCGGCGGCCGGAGGTCACGGGCGCGGGGTCCGGCGGCCCGGGCGGCCAGGGTCCTCCGCCCCTGCCCGCCCGGGACCGCGGCCGGGCACCGTCCGGAGGACCCGTCCCGGCGATCCGGAGGTCCCGATGAGCCCGTCCCGCACGATCCGCGTCCGCCGTCCCGTCACCGTGGGCCCCGTCGCCGGCGGCCCGGTCGCGCTGCGCGCCGTCGCTGCCGGCGCCCTGGCCCTCGGCGGCTTCGCGGTCGGCACCCTCGTGGTCGGCTCGCTCGCCGTCGGCCGGCTGGCCGTGGGCCGGGCCGACCTGAAGCGGGTCCGCATCGCCCGCCTGGAGGTGGACGAGCTGGTCGTCCGCTCCGTCACCGGGTGGCCGGCAGCCGGGCAGGCCGGCTGACCGGTTCCACCGCCGGGCGGTCCACCGCGGCGCCCACGGCGGCCGGCACCCAGAACAGCAGCACGCGGGTGAGCAGCACCGCCGCGCACGCGGGGGCCGGCGGCGCACCGAGAGCCGTGAGCAGCAGCACCAGCGCGGCCTCGGCCGCGCCGGGCAGGGCGGTGAGCGGCAGGACGGTCCACACCAGGCGCAGCGCGGCGTAGCCCGCCACGACCCCCAGGACCGCCGGCCGCCCCCCGGCCGCCTGGAGCGCACAGGCGAGCACGGCGGCCTCCAGCGCGACCACCAGGGCCGCCCAGCCCAGCAGCGCGGGCCACCGCGGCGGCAGCCGGTCCGGCCGGACCCAGCCGCGGGGTGCCGCCGGGCCGGCGCGCCGGGCCAGCACCTGGGCGGCGGCCACGAGGAGGGCGGCGCCGAGGCCGACCAGCACCGGCCGCAGCACCGCGTCCGGCACCTGCCAGTCCCCGAGCCGGTCCTGGGCGAGGCCGAGGGCGACCGCGCTGACGAGCACGACCGCGGCGCCGGCCAGGCGACCGGCGACGGTGAGCCCCGCGGCCCGCGCCGCCTGCTCCGGCAGGATCCCCGCCCGCTCCAGGTAGCGCGCCGCTGCACGGCGCCTCCCGGCGGCGCCGTGCAGCAGCGAGGCGCGGTCGGAGGCGGCCGTGAGGAGCACGGCCCGGCCCACGGCGAGGCGCCGGGGGAGCGAGGTGACGACGGCGGCAGCGGCCACCCCGCGGGCCAGCGCGGCCAGCAGCACGGCGCCGCCGAGCCACCGCCACCCACCGCGCTCGAGGGTGTCGAGCACCGCGGTCCCGGCCAGCACGAGGAACCCGGCGAGGACGACGACGACACCGGCAGCGGCCGCCGCCACCGCCGGGCGCCCGGCCGGCGGCCAGGCGGGCAGGTCGGGGTCCGGCAGCCCGAGCCGCGCCCGGACCGCCGCGCGCAGCTCGGCCAGCACCTGCGGCCGGCCGGCGAGCCGGTGGCGGGTCTCGGCGGCGAGGGTCAGCGGCGCCAGCGACGGCAGGGCCGCGCCGACGGGCCGCGCCCCGAGCACCCCGACCGCGGTGTCGACGACGGGGACCGGGTCCAGCACGCAGGCCAGCGAGCTCAGCAGCTGCGCGACGTCGTCGGCCAGCGAGTCGTCGGAGGCGCCGGTCTCGGCGTTGCCGAAGTCCACCAGCCACGGCCTGCGGTCGGTGTCGACCAGCACGCTGGAGGCCACCAGGTCGCGGTGGGCGACCCGGGCGGCGTGCAGCAGGTCGACCTGCTCCCAGACCGCGCGCAGCAGCTCGGGGGTCACCTCCGCCGGGTCCAGCTCGTCCAGCGGCCGCCCGGTGACGTGCTCCTGGACGACGACGGCGTCCCGGTCGCCGCCGCGCGCGACGACGACCTCCGGGACGCGCACCCCCCGGGCGTGCGCGGTCATCGCCGCCACGGCCTCGTGCTCGGCCTGCTGACCCAGCGGCGCCATCGCGTCGGCGTCCTTGACGTCCCCGGCGGCGAGCAGCCGCCACACCCGGTACAGCCGGTCCCGCTCGCTGCGGTCGGGCTCGAGGTACTTCACGTAGAGCCGGCGGCCGGTCGCGTCGACGGCGGCGAAGGGGTGCGAGCTGCGTGCCCGGACCGGCGCCGGCCGCACCCGGCTGCCGGGCAGCCCGACCTCGGACAGGAGCGCCTCCACCCGCGCCGGGCGCACCGTCCGCCGCGGGATGCCGAAGGCCCAGTGCACGAGCGACCCGATCGCCCACCCGAGCGCCAGCCCGCCGACGACGTCGAGGGGCAGGTGCGCGCCGGCGTAGATCCGCGCCAGCCCGACGCCCCACGCCAGCGCCCAGACCACGTGCCGGCCCCGGCGGGACAGGTAGGGGGCGGCGGCGGTGGCCAGCGCGGCGGCGACCGCCGAGTGGCCCGAGACGAAGCCGAGGCCGCCGATCGGCCCCTCGTGCAGGACGGTGCCCACCGGCAGGCCGCCGGGCCGCTCGCGGCCGACCACCGACTTCACCAGGTCCGCGCCGACGTAGGCGAGGAGGCCGGAGACGAGCAGGTCGCGGGCCAGCCTCAGCCGGCGGGTCAGCGCGGCGAGCCCCGCCAGCACCGGGACGGCGACGACGTTGCCCAGCTGCATCACCACCCACACCGCGGGGAAGACGAGCGCCGGCAGGTCGTTGACCAGCCGGAAGAGGTCCCGCTCGACGGCCGACAGCTCGCCCTGCCGCGCGAGCAGGAAGCCGATGCCGAGCACGACCGACCCGAGCCCCACGCGGACCAGGTCGGTGCCGCGGCGGACGACGGGCGCCGGGCCGACCGCGGCCGCGGCCGGCGTGCCCGTGACCGGCGCACCCGGCGTGGGCCGGGTGCCCGCCGAGGCGGTCACGCCGCACCCCGCTCACGCCCGGCCGCGAGGGCACTGCCGAGGACCAGCAGCCACAGCAGCACGGGGAAGGCGATCCAGCGCTCGACACCGCCCTCGCCGAGCGCGTCGAACAGCGCACGGTCGGGGAACAGGTAGTAGCCGACCAGCATGGCCAGCGAGACGGCGCCGAGGACGGCGTGGACCGGCCGCAGCGCCCGGGGTGACAGCGGGGCGGTCAGCAGGACCGCCAGCGCACCGCTCAGGAAGGCGACGAGGGAGACGACCTCGTGGACGGCCATGACCGTGTTGCCGGGGAAGAGCCCCACGCCGACGCAGCCCAGCCCGAGCAGCCCGACCGGGACGACGGCGGACCGGCGGGCCGCCGCACGGGCCAGCAGCAGCGCCGCGGCGGCGATCAGCAGGCCGGCGACGACCATCGTGACGTTGAAGACGGCGGCCGAGGGCTGGCGCACCACGTCGTCCGGGCGCATCGCGGCGAGGTCGCTGATCGTGTTCCGCTGCGGGTCGTAGGCCGCGGGGTAGAGGACCTCGGCGGTCATGATCGCGAGGACGGTGGCCGCGCCGGCCGCGAGCAGGAGCAGGCCGGCGACGACCCGGGCACGCGCGCGGGTCGCGGGTCCGGCCGGGGACGGCCGCTGCAGGACGGACATGGGTGACCTCCGGGTCGGGGGTGCGGCCAGCCTCGGCGGGGCGGCGGGACCCGCGGCAGGGCACGAGGTCGCGAGCTGCGGGACCTCGGTGCCGCCGTGCGGCCCTGCCCGGCGGTGACCGAGGTCCCTGCCGACCGCCCGGTCCGCCCAGCACGGTCGTCGCATGACGCCCCCGGTCCGCGCCGCAGCCGAGTCGTCGCCCACCGCCGACGCCGGCCACGTGGCCCCGGCGCGCCGGACGCCGTGGCTGCTGGTCCCGGTCGCGACGCCGTCCACCGAGCCGCCCGCCGCGCTGGTCTGGGCGCTGCAGGAGGCCGCGCTGCGGGAGGCGACCGTGCTGGCCGTGGTGCTCCTGGACAGCGGCGTCCCCGACCGGCTGCGCACCACCGCCCTCGCCGCGCTCGACGCGGCGGTCCTGCGCGCGGTCGGTGCCACGGGCGTGCACGGGCGGCACCGCACCGCCCTGATGGACCCGCTCGTCTACCAGGCGCTGGTCGCCACCGCGCGCGGCGGCGACCTCGTCGTCGTCCGTCCCGAGGGCAAGACGCTGCTGCGCCCGGCCGTGCCGCGGCCGGTCGCGCACCGGGCGCTGGCGCGGACGGCCTGACGGCAGGACCTCCGGCCCGCCCGGTCGGGCCCCGCGACCCGGGCCGATGGGACGTGCCCGGCCCGACGATCGCCCGGTGACCGACGTCCGGCCGGCTGCTCCCGGCCGCCCGATCCGGCGGCCGTCCTGGCCGGCCGGCGGCGGAGCCCGCCGTCCCTCGGGCCGGGACCGGCTGCACGGCCCGGTCCCGGGCCCGGTGTGGGCGTGGGGCGCGGCCGCCGCGGCCGCCGCCGTCCTGCTGGTCGTCTGGTCGGGGCGCCCGGGCGGCCTGCCGCCGCTGGACCGCGCGGCCACCGACCTGCTCGTCCCCGGCGGCCGGCGCCCGGACCTGGCGGCCGACCTGGCCCGGCTGGGTACCGAGCTCGGGTACCGCACGCTGTGGCTGCCCACCTCCCTCGTGCTGGTCTGGACGGCGCGCTGGCGGCACCTGCTGGTCTACCTGGGGAGCATCTCCGCGGTCGCCGCGGTGGCCCAGCTCGCGGTCGGGGAGGCCGTGCTGGTGCGCGCGGTCCGCGAGGAGGTCACCGGCTCACCGGAGGCGTTCGACCTCTCCGCCTGGCCGGAGGTCGTCCTCGCCACCGTCGCCGTCGGCACCCTGTACGTGCTGACCCCGTCCGGGCGAGCACGCCGCTGGGGCTGGGCGGCCGTGGTGGCCCTGCTGGCGCTGTGCACCGCCCCGCGGATCGCGCTCGGCGCGGACGACGCCTCCACCGCGGTCGCCAGCGCGGTCCTCGGCTGCGGCATCGCCGTCATCACCTTCACCCTGCTCGCCCCGGAGCCGGCGTTCCCGGTCACCTACCGGCGGCGGGTGAAGGCCCACCTGGCCCTGGACCCGCCGCGGACCGCGCGGATCCGAGCGGCGCTGCGCGACCAGCTCGGCCTGGAGCTCGCCTCGATCGAGCCGTACCGGCTCGACGGCTCCGCGGGGTCCACGCCGTGCCGGCTGATCCTGGCCGGCGGCCCCCCGGAGGTCCTCTTCGGCAAGCTGTACTCGCTCACCCACCTGCGCTCGGACCGCTGGTACAAGCTGTTCCGGGTGCTGCGCTACGGCCGGCTGGAGGACGAGGCGCCGTTCTCCTCGGTGCGCCGCCTCGTCGAGCACGAGGACTACATGCTGCGGCTGCTGCGCGACGGCGGCGTCCGCGTGCCCGCGCCCGTGGGGGTGGTCGAGGTGGTGCCCGGCCGCGAGTACCTGCTGGTCACCGAGTTCGTCCCGGGCGCCGTCGAGGTCCTGGACTCGGGGATGGGCGAGGCGGTCCTGGACGACGCCCTGCACCAGGTGCGGCAGCTGTGGGCGGCCGGCGCGGCGCACCGCGACGTGAAGCCCTCGAACGTGCTGGCCCGGGATGACCGCGTCGTCCTCGTGGACGTGTCGTTCGGCGAGCTGCGGCCCTCGCGCTGGCGGCAGGCCGTCGACCTGGCGAACATGCTGCTGATCTGCGCGCTGGCCGCCGACCCCGACCGGGTGCGGGCCCGGGCGCGGCGGCTGTTCACCGACGAGGAGCTCGCCGAGGCGTTCGCGACCACGAACTCCCTGACGGTGCCGCGGCAGCTGCGCCGGCGGATGGAGGACGACGGCCGCGACCTCGTGGCGCTGCTGCGCCGCGGGCTCCCGGTCCACCCGAGGATCCGCGTGCAGCGCTGGAGCGCCCGTCGGATGCTGCTGGCCCTCGGGACCGTCGGCGGGGCCCTCCTGACCGCGTGGCTGGTGGCCCTCAACCTCCGCGCCGGGGGCCTGCTGTGACCGCCGGGGCGCAGGCGCCCGCGCAGGCACGGCCGGCGACACCGCCCGCCGGCCTGACCGCGGCGCAGGTGGCCGACCGGGTCGCCGCCGGGGCGGTCAACGCCACGGCGGCCCGCACCAGCCGCACGGTGGCCGAGATCCTGCGGGCCAACGTGCTCACCTTCTTCAACGGCCTGCTCGCCGCCCTGTGGGTGGTCGCCGCGCTGACCGGCCGGTGGCAGAACGCGCTGTTCGGCGGGGTGGTGGTGGCCAACGCGGCGATCGGCATCTCCCAGGAGCTGCGGGCCAAGCGGACGCTGGACCGGCTGGCCGTCCTCAGCGCCCCGCGGGCCCGTCCGGTGCGCGACGGCCGGGAGCAGGAGGTGGCGGTCGAGGACGTCGTCCTCGACGACCTGCTGGTGGTCCGGGCCGGCGACCAGGTGCCGGTGGACGGCGTCCTGCGCGACGGCAGCGGCCTGTCGGTCGACGAGTCGCTGCTCACCGGCGAGTCCGATGCCGTGGGCAAGGCGCCGGGGGACCGGCTGCTGTCGGGCTCGGTCGTCCTCGCCGGCAGCGGCGCGATGCAGGCCACCGCGGTGGGGGCGGCCGCTTACGCCGCTCGCCTGGCGGCCGAGGCGCGCGTGTTCACCACCGCCCGGTCGGAGCTGCAGGAGGGCACGACCCGGATCCTGCGCTGGATCGCCGTGGGCCTGCTGGTCGTCGGCCCGCTGGTGCTGTGGAGCCAGTTCCGGACCGAGGACAACGCCGACTGGCGCGACGCGGTCACCGGCACCGTCGGCGCGCTGGTCGGGATGGTCCCCGAGGGGCTGGTGCTGCTCACCACGCTGGCCTTCCTCGTGGCCACCCTCGGCCTGACCCGGCGGCAGGTGCTGGTCCAGGAGCTGCCGGCGGTGGAGGGGCTGGCCCGCGTCGACGTCGTGTGCCTGGACAAGACCGGCACCCTCACCTCCGGCGACGTCGCCTTCGACGAGCTCGTCCCGCTCGCCCCCGACGACGGGGTGCCGGCGGCGCTGGCCCTGCTCGCCGCCGCCGACGGTGGCAACGCGACCGCGCGGGCACTGGCCGCCGCCTTCCCCGACACCGGCGGTGGGCGGGCGGTCGGCGGCGTGCCGTTCGCGTCGTCGCGCAAGTGGTCGGCGCTGCGCACGGCCGGGGACGTCACCTGGGTGCTCGGCGCGCCGGAGATGGTGCTGCCGGCCCCCTCCGGCCCGGCCGGGCGGGACGCCCGGGGCCGGGCCGACGACCTGGCCGCCGCCGGGCGGCGGGTGCTGCTGCTGGCCCGGTCGGCGCGCCCGTGGAGCGGCACCGCGGCCGATCCTGGCCTGCCGGCCGGTCTCGAGCCGGTGGCGCTCGTGGTGCTGGCCGAGCGGATCCGCCCCGACGCCGCCGAGGTGCTGGGCTTCTTCACCGACCAGGGCGTCGCCCTGAAGATCATCTCGGGGGACAACCCCCGCACCGTGGGCGCGGTGGCCGCGGCCGTGGGCGTCCCCGGCGTCGACGGCGCCGGGGACGCCGTCGACGCCCGTGGCCTGCCGGAGGACGAGGCCGGGCTGGGGGAGGCGCTGGAGGAGGCGAGCGTCTTCGGCCGGGTCACCCCGCACCAGAAGCGGGCCATGGTGCGGGCGCTGCGCGCCCGGGGCCACGTGGTCGCGATGACCGGCGACGGCGTCAACGACGCGCTCGCGCTCAAGGACGCCGACATCGGCGTCGCCATGGGCAACGGCGCCCCGGCGACGCGGGCGGTGGCGCAGCTGGTCCTGCTCGACGGCCGGTTCGCCTCCCTGCCGCACGCCGTCGCCGAGGGACGCCGGGTCATCGCCAACATCGAGCGGGCGGCCAACCTGTTCCTGGTCAAGAACGTGTACAGCCTGGTCCTCGCCCTGGTCACGGTGGCCACGCTGGTGGCCTACCCGCTGGCCCCGGTGCAGCTGACGCTGATCTCCGTCCTCACCATCGGTGTGCCCGGCGCCTTCCTCGCGCTGGCGCCGAACCGGCGGCGCTACGTGCCGGGCTTCGTCGCGCGGGTGCTGCGGTTCTCGGTGCCCGCCGGGGCCGTCGTCGCCGCTGCGGCGTACGCGGGCTATGCCGGCACGCGGCTGCTCGACCCCGGCGGTGGGGTGCCGGCGGCCCGCACCACGGCGACGGTCGTCGTCCTCGTCGTCGCGCTGTGGATCCTCGCCGTCCTGGCCCGGCCGCTGACCGCCGGGAAGGCGGTGCTGGTGGCCGCCATGGCCGGCCTCGCCGCGCTCGCGATCGCGGCGCCGTCGTTCCGCACCGACGTCCTCCTGCTGGAACCGTCCCCGGTGGGGCTGCTGCTGGCCGCGGGCCTGGGCGCCGCCGGCGCGCTGCTGGTCGAGGTCGTCGCGCGGCTGGGGGCCTACGGCCCCGCCGGGACGGACCTCCGGCCCCGTCCGCGCGGCGGGCGGGGTCCCCAGCATCGTGCGCAGGGAGCCGACCTCGAGGAGCCGTCATGACCCGGACCCGTCCTGCGCCGAGCCCTGCCCCGGCGCCCGCCGCCGTACCGTCGCCGCCACCGCCCGGTCGCCGGGCCGGGCACGCCCTGGGCGCGCTGGTGGACGCCGTGCTGCTGGTCGCGATCCACGCCTGGCCCGGCTGGGACGTCGTGCCCCTCCTCACCGGCGAGACCCCGCGGGTGCTCGGCGTCGTCACCGCCGCGCTGGTCGCCGGCCTCGTCGTCCACCTCGTGCAGGTGCTCCGCACCCCGGCCTGGGTGGCCCCGGCCGGGCTGGTCGTGACCTCGGCGCTCGGCGCGGTGGCCACCGCCGCGGTGTACCGGGTGTTCCCGTTCGACGTCACCGGCGGGTGGGAGGTCGTGTTCCGGGTCGTCCTCGTCGTCGGTGTGGTCGGATCCTGCATCGGCGTCGTCGCGGCCCTGGCGTCGCTGCTGCGGATGTACGCGGCGGGGAGCTCCCGGTGAGCGCGCCGGTGCTGGGCGACCGCGGCACCGCACCGGTCGTGCACGTCCGCAGCGGCCGGCTGCGCGGCCTGCGGACCCGGGGTGCGTGCGCCTACCTCGGCGTTCCCTACGCCGCGCCGCCGGTCGGTCCCCGGCGGTTGCGTCCGCCCGCGCCGGTCGAGCCGTGGGAGGGCGTCCGCGACGCCACCGTGCTGGGCCCCGAGCCGCCGCAGCCGCAGTTCGGCGAGGACCCCAGCGGGATGGTCTGGGACCCGGCCGCACCGGGCGACGACTGCCTGAACCTCAACGTGTGGACACCGGACCCGGGGGAGACCGGGCTGCCGGTCCTGGTGTGGACACCCGGGGGCGCCTTCCACTACTCCTCGGGCGGCAGCTACGACGGCAGCCGCTTCGCCCGCGACGGCGTGGTGTGCGTGCCGATCAACTGGCGCACCGGTGCCGACGGGTTCCTGTACCTCGGGAACGGGGACGACGGCGCGAACCTGGGCCTGCTCGACCACGTCGCCGCGCTGGAGTGGGTGCACGAGAACATCGCCGCGTTCGGCGGCGACCCCGACCGGGTCACCGTCTGCGGGGAGTCGGCCGGGGCCATGTGCATCGGGTCGCTGCTGTCCATGCCGCGTGCGGCGGGCCTGTTCCGCCGGGCGGTGCTCCAGAGCGGCGCCGCCTCCCACGTGGTCGCGCCGGACGACGCCGCCCGCATCGGCGCCCGGCTCGCCGACCTGCTGGGGGTCCCCGCGACGAGGGAGGCCCTCGCCGCGGTGCCGGTCGACCGGCTGCTCGAGGCACAGGCCGTGGTGGACGGCGAGGTGGTCGCCGACCCCGATCCGGCCCGCTGGGGGCCGGCCGTGGTGGCGAGCACGATGCCGTTCCACCCGGTGGTCGACGGCGCGGTCCTGCCCGCCCCGCCGCTGGACCGGATCGCCGGCGGGTCGGCCGCGGACGTCGACGTCCTGCTGGGCACCAACTCCGACGACTGGCGGCTGTTCCCCGTGCTCGGCGGCTACCTGGACACGGTCACCGACGACGTGCTGACCGCGCCCGTGGAGGTGTCGGGCAGCCGGGGGCTGGCCGCCTTCGGGCTGGACCCGGCCGCGGCCCTGGCCGCCCACCGCGCCGCCGACCCGGGCCTGCCCGCCGGCGAGGTGCTGGCGGCGGTGCTCACCGACTGGTGGGTGCGCGTCCCGGCGCTGCGGCTGGCCGACGCCCACGCGCCGGGCCCGGCGGCCACGTTCGTGTACGAGTTCGCCTGGCCCTCGCCCGCCTTCGGCGGCGCGCTGGGCGCCTGCCACGGGCTGGAGATCCCCTTCGTGTTCGACACCCTCGACCTCGGCCGGCAGCAGATGCTCGGCGGCGCGCTGGGCGAGGACCCGCCCCAGGCGCTGGCCGACACCGTGCACCGGGCCTGGGTGGACTTCGCCGCGACCGGGGACCCCGGCTGGCCGCGCTACGAGCTGCCCCGGCGGGCGGTGATGCGCCTGGACGTCGAGCCACGTCTGCTGGAGGACCCCTACGCGCTCGAGCGTGACCGGTGGGCCGGCATCCGCTGACCCGCGGCCGGCGCGGAGCTCAGCAGCCCCGCACCGCGTAGTCGCGGATCGGGGGCCACGAGGCCGGCGGGGTCGTGTTCCAGTCCCAGATCGACACCCCGATCGCGCCCTGGTCGGCCGCCGCGCGCGCCATGGCCGCGTAGTCGCTCGCGGGGATGCCGGTGCCGAACCCGCCGATGACCGAGACGGCGGCGCAGGGCTCCCCGAGGTTGGCGCGCACCCGGGCGATGTTCTCGCCGGTGTACCGGTAGGCGTCCCGCCAGCCGGAGGCCGCCGTCCGGTTGCTCCAGTACGCCATGGGCAGCCAGACCTGGTAGTGCGGAGCGAGCTGCCGCCAGGGGAACCGCGGCCAGTAGGCGGTGTTGAGCACGTCGGTGACCACCGGAGGGAGGACGATGGCGCCGAGCGTGGTCGACGGCGCGTACGCGGCCAGCCGGGCCGACAGGTCGACCAGCCGGGCGTTGCGCAGGTCGACGTCGGCCACCGTGAGGTCCTCGATGTCGACCGCGACCGCGTCGAACGCCTGCCCGGACGCGCGGAAGTCGACCATGGCCCGCAGTCGCCGCAGGTCGGCCTCGACGTCGGTCAGCTCGGGGAGGTACCAGGCCACCACCTGCATGCCGCGCGCGTGCGCGCGGGTGAGGAACTGGCCGAGCAGGTCGGGGCTGATCAGGTCCGGGTAGCGCGGGTCCTTGGACGCCGCCTGCAGGTAGATCGTGTCCACCCCGGCGGCGGCCATGGCGTCGACGGCCGAGGGCGCGATCGGCGGGTTCGGCCCGCCGAACTCCCGGCTGAAGCCGAACCTCGAGACCCACGTCCCCGACCGGTCGTAGGGGTCCAGGAGTGCCGTGCGCACGTTCCCGGTCGCCTCGGTCCAGCGCAGGAACCCCCGTTGGAAGTCGCTCTGCCGACCGGCGTTCACGCTGTACTCGTCGGTGATGGGGTAGCCCAGCGGGCTGCGCTCCCAGCCCATCGCCCGCCCAGCGGGCGAGGATCGCGCCGTGCACCTCGTGCGCACCGGTCGCCGGCGTCCAGTAGATGGCGCCGCCCTGGAAGAAGCTCGCCCGCCCGACCCCGTCGGGCATGGGGAACTCGTCGGTCACCGGGTACCCCAGCACGCTGCGCTCCAGCCCCATCGAGCGCCACTTCGCGAGGATCGCGCCGTGCACCTCGTGCGCGCCCGTGGACGGCGTCCAGTAGATGGCCCCGCGCTGGAAGAAGGAACCGCGGCCGATCCCGTCGGGGGCGGTGAGCTCGTCGGTGACGGGGTAGCCGAGCAGGCTGCGTTCCCAGCCCATCGAGCCCCACTTCGCGAGGATCGCGCCGTGCACCTCCCGGGCGCCGGTCGCCGGGGTCCAGTAGATCGAGCCGCCGCGGTAGTACTGGAAGCAGCCGACCCGGTCGGGCGTGGGCAGGACCGCCGTGGTGGGCGCGCCCAGGAAGCCGGCCACCCCGCCGAGCTCGCAGTGGCGGCGCACCACCGGGTCGGCCTGGGTGCACACCGGTGCGGCGGCTGCGGGCACGGTCGCGAGCCCGGCCGTGAGGAGGGCGACCACGACGGCCGCCAGCGCCGTTCCGAACCGTCGGAGCCGCATCGCGAACCACCTCCACGCCGGCCCGGGCGCCGCAGCCGTGGTCGGCGAGGAGGACGATCCCCGGCCGCGGGGAGCCCGGGCCAGGGGCACCGGTCCCGGGCACCAGGGTCGTTCGCCGGTGGCCGTCGGTCCCGGCACCCGCGCATGGTCGCCGGGAGACCCCGGACCGCGGGGCCGGCCAGCGAGGAGCAGCCATGCACGGACCCGAGACCGGTGGTCGGCCCCGCGTGGTGGTGGGCGTGGACGGATCGCCCGGGAGCACCGCCGCCCTGGCGCACGCCATGCGGGAGGCGGCGGGCCGGGGAGCCGACCTGGAGGTGGTCGCGGCCTACCCGGTTCCGCTGCCGCTGGCCGGCGGCGTGCGGGCGCTGGTGCCCGACCCGGAGGCGCTGGCCCGGGACACCGCGGCCCGCGCCCGGGCGTCGGTCGAGGAGGTGCGCCGGGCCGTGGGGCCCCTCGGAGACGACGAGGAAACCGTCGACCTCGTCGTCTCCGAGGGCCCGGCCGGGCCGGTCCTGGTCGAGCGCTCGCGGGACGCCGAGCTGCTCGTCGTCGGCAGCCGCGGGCGGGGCGCCGTCCGCAGCGCGCTGCTGGGGTCGGTGGCCCTGCACTGCGCCACCGGCGCCACCTGCCCGGTGGTGCTCGTGCCGCCGCACCCGGCTCCGCTCGCGCCGGAGCCACGCGTGGTGGCCGGCGTGGACGGGTCGGCGGGCGCTCGCGCGGCGCTGGCCGTCGCGCTCCGGGAGGCACGGCGGGCCGGCGCCTCGCTGGAGGTGCTGGCCGCCTACGAGCCCGCGGAGCTGTCGACCGAGACCTACGGCTACGTGCCGGCGACCATGCGTGAGCTGCGCGCCGAGGTGGAGCGGGGCACGTGGCGGCTGGTCGAGGAGGTCGTGCAGGAGCTCGCCGAGGACGACGGGACCGACGTCGGCCCGCCGGTCGAGGTGGTGGTGGTCGAGGGCACCGCGGCCGAGGCCCTGGTGCGCAGCGCCGCCCGGGCCGCGCACCTGGTCGTGGGGACCCGCGGCCACGGCGGCATCCGGGGCCTGCTCCTGGGGTCGGTGGCGCTGCGCTGCCTGGTGGCCGCGCCGTGCCCCGTCATGGTGGTGCCCCTGCCGTCCCGGCCGGCGGGAGCGCCGGTGGCGAGGCCGGCCGAACCCGCCGCGGGGGTGAGCGCGCCCTGACCTCGCCGGTGCCGCCGCCAGGTCGGCCGGCCGGGCCCGTCGTCGAGCGGGCGGGGGCGGCCGACCTGGCGGTCCGCGCGATGAGCCGACGCGGCAGCGTCCCGATGCAGATGGCGGCGGTCCTCCTGCTCGGCCCCGGGCCGGGGGACCTCGCCGGCACCGTGGCGCAGTGGCTGGGCGCCGTACCCCGGCTGCGGCAGCGGCTGGTCCGCGTGCCGCCCGGTGCCGGCCGTCCGGTGTGGGCCGACGACCCGGACGACGACCCCCGAGCGCACGTGCAGGAGGTGGCCTGCCCTCCGCCGGGTGACGAGCAGGCTCTGCTGGACCTCGCCACCGGGCTGGTGAGCGATCCGCTGCCGGCCGACCGTCCGGGCTGGCGGGCGGTGGTCGTGCCCGGACTGGACGGCGGGCGGACCGGCCTGGTCGTCGTCCTGTCGCACGTGCTCGCCGACGGCATCGGCGGTCTCGCGCTGCTCGCCGGCCTGGTGGACGGCGGGTCGCCGTCGACGCCGGCACCGCCGCACCCGCGGCCCCCGTACCGCGTCCTCGCTGCCGACGCCTGGGCCGGCCGGCTGCGGGCGGTGCGGCGCTGGCGCAGCGGCGCCCGGCAGCTGGGGGCCGCCGTCCGGGCGGCGCGGGGGCTGCACGCGCCCCCCGCCCAGCCGTGCTCGTTGCTGGCCCCGACCGGACCGCGGACCCGGGCGGCCGCGGTCCACGTGGACCTCGCGCAGCTGCGGACGGCCGCGCACCGGGCCGGCGGCACCGTGAACGACGCGCTCCTGGTCGCGGTGGCCGGCGCGCTGGGCGAGCTCCTGGCGGGTCGCGGCGAGTCGGTCGACCCCCTCGTCGTCACCGTCGTCGTCTCGGCGAGGCCGGCCGCCGGTACCGACCGGATGGGCAACGCGAACGCCCCTCTGGTCGTCGCCGTCCCGACGACCGGGGACCCAGCCGGGCGGCTGCGCCGGTTCGCCGGCACGGTCCGGGGCGCGCGGGGAACCGCCACCGGGCCGCCGCTCCCCGCCCTGCTCGGGCCGGTCTTCCGGGTGCTCGCGGCGGCCGGCGGCTACCGCTGGTACCTGCGGCGCCAGCGGCGCTTCCACACGCTGGTCAGCAACGTGCCCGGCCCCGACCGGCCGTTGCAGCTGGCCGGCCGGCCGGTCGAGGCGGTCCTGCCGCTGGCCGCGGGGGAGTCGGGGAACGTCACCGTCGCCTTCGGCGCGCTGTCCTACGCCGGCACGCTCACCGTCACGGTCGTCGCCGACGCCGACCGGGTGCCCGACCTGCCCGTCCTGGTGGCCGCGCTGCGGGGTCAGGTCGACGCGCTGCTCCACCCGGCGTCGCCGGGTGCGTCCCGGTGAGCGGGGTCGGCGCCCCCGTCGCCGACCGCCCGGCCGGCTCAGGCATCGTCCCGCAGCGGCACGACCGCCACCGGGCAGGGCACGCGGTGCAGGACCCCGTGCGTGGTCGAACCCAGCCGGGCCAGCAGCCGTCGGGGCCGGTGGCCGAGGACGAGCAGCGACGCGGCGCCCGCGGCCTCGCGCAGCGCGGGCACGGCGCGCTCGCGGACGACGACCTCCCGGATCTCCAGGCCCGGCGCCCGCTCCCGCCAGGGGGCCACGACCTCCGCCAGGTGCCGGCGCCGCACGGCCTCGACCGCCGGCCAGTCCACGAGCCCGCCGAAGCGGCCCAGCGCGGCCTCCAGGCCGGCGTCGCGCCAGGCGTGCACGACGTCGAGCCGGGCGCCCCGGGCCTGCGCCTCGGCCACGGCGAAGGCCAGCACCTCCTCGTGCCCGGGCAACCCGTCGACCCCGGCGACGACCGGGGCGCCGTCGGCCGGGACCGGCTCGGCGGGCAGCACGACCACCGGGCAGCGGGCGTGCTGCACCACCGCGCCGGCGGTCGAGCCGAGGAGCAGCCCGGGGAGCCGGCCGATGCCGGTCGTGCCGATGACGAGGAGGGCCGCCTGTGCGGAGAGCGCGAGCAGCCCGTCGACCGGGTGGTCGTCGACGACCTCGGCCGTGACGCCGGCCAGGCCCGTCTCCGCGCGGACGGTCTCGGCCGCCGCCTCCACCAGCCGGGCGGCGCTCTGCCGGAACTCCGCGCGCGCCTCGGCCGACGACACCGGCAGCGCGTCGTCCCCGGTGCTCCACGGCGTCACGTGCACGAGGAGGAGGGGCAGCCCGCGCCGCCGCGCCTCGCCGGCGGCGAGGAGGGCGGCGCGGACCGCGTCCTCGGAGCCGTCGACGCCGACGACGACGCGGCCCCCCGGCGCGGCGGCGTGGTCGGGGACGGCGGGCGGGGGGACGGCGTCGTTGCTCGGCATGCCGCCATCCTGACCGGCCGCCGCCGTCCCGGGGAGCGCGGGCCGAGCGGCCCGGCCCGGGGGGACCTCCGTCACCTGGGACCGGAGCCGCACCGGGGGTGGACTGGGCGTACCGACGACCGAGGGGAGACCGCCATGCAGGCGCTCGTGTACTACGGCCCGGGCAAGCGCAGCTGGGAGGAGGTGCCCGACCCGCGGATCGAGGACCCCGAGGACGCCGTCGTCCGCGTCGACGGCTTCACCATCTGCGGCACGGACCTGCACATCCTGCGCGGTGACGTCCCCGAGGTACCGCCGGGCACCGTGCTCGGCCACGAGGCGGTCGGCACCGTGACCGAGGTCGGGCCCGGCGTGCGCACGGTCGCGGTGGGGGACCGGGTGCTGGTCTCCTGCATCACCGCGTGCGGGAGGTGCCGGTACTGCGTCGAGGGCCGGTACGGGCAGTGCCTCGGCGGCGGGGGCTGGATCCTCGGGCACACCACCCACGGGGTCCAGGCCGACGCGGTCCGGGTGCCGTTCGCCGACGGGTCGGTGCACCGGCTGCCCGAGGGGGTCGACGACGTCGCGGCGCTGATGCTGGCCGACATCCTGCCCACCTCCTACGAGGTGGGTGCCCTCAACGGCGCGGTCCGTCCCGGCGACACCGTGGTCATCGTCGGCGCCGGGCCGATCGGCCTGGCGGCGGTCATGACCGCCGGCCTCTACACGCCGCAGCAGATCGTCGTCGTCGACCCCGTGGAGGCCCGCCGCTCCGCCGCGACGTCGCTGGGTGCCGAGCTGGTCCTCTCCCCGGACGACGACGTCGTGGCGCGGGTGCGGGAGATCACCGGCGGGCTGGGCGCCGACGTCGGCATCGAGGCGGTCGGCATCCCCGGCACGTTCGACCTGGCGGTGGACGTCGTCCGTCCCGGCGGGCGCGTGGCGAACGTCGGCGTGCACGGCAAGCCGACGACGCTGCACCTGGAGGACCTCTGGATCCGCGACGTCACGATCACCACCGGGCTGGTGGACACGAACTCCACGCCGATGCTGCTGCGCATGCTGCAGGCGGGGAAGCTCGACGCCGGCCGCATCGTCACGCACCGCTTCGGCTTCGACGAGGTGCCGCAGGCCTACGACCTGTTCGGCGACCCGGTGGCCTCCGGCGCGCTCAAGGTCGCCGTCCTGCGGTGAGGTCCGGCCGGCCGGGTCACGCGGCCCGGCCGGCGGGCCCGTCAGGTGCGGACACCGAGCGCGGCGAGGTCGGCCGCCGTGGTGGCCTCCGCCCGGCGCTTGACGCCCCGCAGCATCTGGCGGGACATGACGAAGTCGGCCGGGACGACCGCCACGACGTAGCCCGCCTCGACCCAGCGGGGCCACAGCCGCAGCCGGCTCCGGAGCAGGAACCGGGTGCGCCCACCGGGCAGCGGCTCGAGGACGAAGGCCCAGCTCCAGTCGATACCCGCCGCATGGCGTTGCGCCCAGCCCGGCGGCAGGTGCTCGCGGGAGTGCAGCACCAGGCAGCGGTCGCGCTCGACGCGGCGGACGACGAACGCGCACTCCGCTTCCGGCGGCCCGTCCAGGATCCGGTCGCCGGGGGCGAGGCGCTGCCACTCCGGCACCAGCCGGTCGGCGCTGGGGCCGTTGGCGGGGAAGAGCAGCCGGTCGACCCAGCGGGCGGTGTACCACTGCCCGCGACCCCAGCCCATCTGCACCAGCCACGGCCAGACGTGCCCCGGCGGCGCGTCGATCGTGATGGCGTGGGTCGTGGTCGCCTGCGGGGAGGGGCACAGGTCGTCGCCGGGCAGCAGGCGCCGGCGCTCCGCCCGGGTCGCGCCGGCGGTCCGGCCCAGCCACTGCAGCGCCGCGTAGCCCGCCCCGAGGGCGGCCGCCGACGCCAGGCTCCACCGCATCGTGCGGCCGGCGATCAGGCCATGCCGCTGCCGGCCGAGCCCCCGCCGGCGAGAGCCCGGGCGGCGGCGGCACGGGCGGCGGAACGGAGCGGCGATCGGGTGCTGCGACGGCTCACGGGTCCTCCTCGGTCCGGTCCGGGGGGCCAGCCTCGCCGGGTGCGCCGCCGCCGGGCCAGGGCCGGGGGTCCCGGCGGGGTGGGCCGTCCGGCGCAGGCACCGGCGGCCCGCGCCGGCCGGCCCGCGCTCACCCGACCCGCTGCCGGCCGCGCCGCGGCAGCAGCGGCTCGGTGTCGGCGAGCTCGGCCTCGGTCGCCGCGCGGAACGGCGGGGCCACGGGCGCCGGGACGGCGCGGCGGCTCTGCCCGCGGGTGGCGCGCAGGCTGGCCGCGACCGCGACCCCCAGGATCGTGGCGATGACGGCCAGGCTGATCGTCGTCGGGATGTAGTAGACGTCGATCTTGAGCAGCATCTTGACGCCCACCCACATGAGCACCAGCGCCAGGCCGACCTTGAGGTAGACGAAGCGGTGGATGAGGTCGGCCAGCAGGAAGTACATCGCCCGCAGGCCCAGGATGGCGAAGGCGTTGGCGGTGAAGACGAGGAACGTCTCGTCGGTGACGGCGAAGATCGCCGGGATCGAGTCGACGGCGAAGACGACGTCGGTGACCTCCACGAGGACCAGGACGGCCAGCAGCGGGGTGGCGACGAGCCGGCCGGCGCGGCGGACCAGGAAGCGCTGGCCGTGGTAGGCGTCGGTCATGGGCACGTAGCGGCGGAACAGCCGCAGGGTGCGTGACCGGGCGGGGTCGATGTGCTCGTCGCGCTGGCGGAGCATCCGCCAGCCGGTCCACAGCAGGAACGCGGCGAACAGGTAGAGGACCGCGCCGAAGCTGGCGATCAGGGCCGACCCGCCGGCGATGAACAGCCCGCGGAGGACCAGGGCGCCGAGCACGCCCAGGAACAGGACCCGGTGCTGGTACTCACGGGGGACGGCGAAGTAGGTGAAGATGATCGCCCAGACGAACACGTTGTCGACGGCGAGCGACTTCTCGATCAGGTAGCCGGCGTAGTACTGCTGGCCGAACTCGGCGCCGTGAGCCCACCACACCCACGCGCCGAAGCCCACGCCGATCGCCACCCACACCGCCGACCACAGCGCGGCCTCGCGGACGGCGATGATGTGCGCCCGCCGGTGGGCGAACAGGTCGACGGCGAGCATGACGACGATCAGGCCCAGCACCGCGAGCCACAGCCAGGTGGGGACGTCCACGGATCTCTCCTCCGGTCGGACCGACCGGAGGTCTCTCCCGGCGCCGGCCGCGAGCCGGTGCCCGCCCCGCCGAGCCCCTCCCGCGGGGCCGTACTGACGACGGGGCGCTCTGGGGGTACTCCCCTCCGGGGACAAGTGAAGCAGGTTTCTCACGTCGCTGCCAGCGGGTGCAGCCACGGCCGTTCGGTCCGCGGAGCAGGGACCCTCGACCGCAGCCGGTGGCCGAGGGACGTCGTTGGCTGGCCCACGGACCCGCCGGAGGCGCCGGTGGGCCGGCAGGGGAGAGGACCACCATGACGACGCCAGCGACGCCACCGTCACCCGGTCGGCCGGACCCGGCTCCGCCGTTCGCGCAGGCATCCCCGGCCGGCGCCGCGGGGTACGCGCCCATGCCGGAGGTCCCCGGACTCGCTCCCTACGGGCAGCCGGCCGGACGGTCCGACGGGCCACCCGGCCGGCTGCGCCCCACGGGGATGACCATCCTGCTGGTCGTCGTGACCCTGGGGATCTGGGCGCTCGTCTACTACTTCCAGGTCCACGAGGAGATGCGCCGGCACAGCGGGCAGGGGCTGGGCGGTGTCTGGGCGCTCGTCATCGCGCTGATCTTCGGCCTGGTCAACCCGTTCCTGCTCAGCGACGAGGTGGGCCGGCTCTACGAGCGGCGCGGGCAGGACAAGCCGGTCAGTGCGCTGACCGCCCTGTGGTTCTTCCCGGGGATGCTGATCCTCGTCGGACCGTTCATCTGGTTCGTCCGGACCAACCGGGCGCTCAACGCGTACTGGCAGTCCCTCGGCGTCCGCGAGACGACGCTCGTCTGACGAGCCACCCCCGGCCATCTCGGCGGTCAGGCCAGGGAGAGGAAGAGCTTCTCCAGCCGGACGCGGTCGACGCCGCTGCCCTCGGTGCCGGCGGTGATGCACTGCTCGAGGCCCGTGGCGATGATGGCGAAGCCGGCCTTGTCCAGCGCCCGGGACACGGCGGCGAGCTGGGTGACCACGTCCTCGCAGTCGCGGCCGGCCTCGAGCATGCGGATCACGCCGGCCAGCTGCCCCTCCGCCCGGCGCAGGCGCTTGACCACGTCCCCGACGACCGAGGCGTTCTCCAGCTGCACGGGTCCTCCTCCCGGAGGGGCCGGTACCCCTCCCCGTATCCGCGCCGGTGCAGCGCGCCGCGGCCACCGGGCATTCCCGCGCCGCCGGCGAGTCGCTCAGGCCCGCCCCGCCCGCAGCGCGCCGGCGCCGCGCAGCGGGCAGCGGGGGACCAGCGACCAGCAGGCCACTCCCGCGGCGGCGACGCCGAGCAGCGCCAGCAGCGCCGGCGCCCGCAGTCCGGCGGGTGCCTGCTGGACGAGCACGACGGCGCCCATGACCAGGACGAACCAGCCGAAGCCGCGGCGGAGCACGTCGGCCGGCACCCGGTCGACCAGGCGGGCCCCGGCCAGGCTCCCGAGCACCGCGGCCGCGGTGACCGCGCCGGTCAGCGCCCAGTCGACCGGCACGGTGGTGAGGTAGCCGGCCAGCCCCGCGCCGGACTTCATCGCGATGACCACCAGGGAGGTGCCCACCGCCACGCCCATCGGCAGCCCACCGAGCAGCGCCAGCGCCGGCACCACGAGGAACCCTCCGCCCGCGCCGACCAGCCCGGTGACCAGGCCGACCACCACGCCCTCCACCAGGACCGGCCCCACCGGCAGCTCGGCGTGCGGCCGAGCGGGGACGGCGGTGCGTCGTCCCCGGATCATCGCGACCGCGGTGGCGAGCATCATCAGCGCGAACCCGGCCAGCAGCAGCGGCCCGGGCAGGTGCCCGCCGAGGAGCCCCCCGCCGAACGCACCGACCATGCCCGCGAGCCCGAACAGCAGCCCGGTCCGCCAGCGCACCCGGCCGGCGCGGGCGTGCCCGACAGCGCTCACCGCTGCCGTGACGCCGACGACCACCAGCGAGGCGGCGATCGCCTCCTTGGTCTCCATGCCGGCCACGTACACCAGCAGCGGGACCATGAGGATCGACCCGCCGCCGCCGAGCAGGCCCAGGGCCAGCCCGACGACGACGGCCAGGGCGAGGGTGAGCGCGAGGAGCACGAGGTCACCCCTGCCGGGTCAGCCGGTCCAGCGCCGAGCCCGCGGGCGTGGCGCCGCGCCGGTTCCACGGCATCCGGGCCAGCGCCGTGCCCATCGCGCAGGTGTTCGTCGCCGCCGCGACCACCAGCCCGCCGCCGACGGCGCCGGACAGCCACTTCGCCGCCGGTGCGACGGTGCTGGCGAGGATCCCGGCGAGCACGAGCGAACCGGCGGCCAGCCGGACCTGGCGCTCGAGCTCCCAGGTCCGGCGGCCCCTGTTCACCGCGCCGCCGGCGCGCTCCCAGTCCGCGATGCCGCCGCTGAGGACGGCGGGGGAGGCGAGGCCGGCGGACTGCAGGGCCTCCTGCGCCCGGCCGGCGCGGGCTCCCGAGCGGCACACCAGGACGACGTCGTGGTGGTCGTCCAGCAGCCGGCACACGTCGTCCAGCGAGCCGCGCAGCTCGTCGAGGGGGACGTTGACCGCACCGGGGATGTGCCCGGCCTCGAACTCGGCCGGGGTGCGGACGTCGATCAGGGTCGGGAGCCGGTCGCCGGTCCCGCCGAGGCGTCCGGCGAGCGTGGGGGAGTCGACGGTCCGGCTCACGCGGGCACCTCCTCGCGCTCGGTGACCAGCGGCAGCCCGGCCGGGCCGGCCGCGTCGAAGGAGTCGTCGACGGCCACGACGTCGAGCGGGTGCGCCTCGGCGCCGTGCGCGTCGAGCAGCGCGGCGACCACCCCCGCCCGGTAGCCACCGGCGCAGTGCACCCAGACCTCGCCGGCCGGCACCTCGTCGATGCGTCCCAGCACCTCGTGGATCGGGATGTGCAGCGAGCCGGCGATGTGCTGCCCGGCGCGCTCGGAGTCGCGGCGCACGTCCAGGACCACGGTGTCCGGGGACCGCCGCAGCTGCGCGGCGAGGTCGGCGAAGGTGGCGGTGCGGTAGGTGCGCAGCGGCTGCCCGCCGGACCAGTCGGCGGGCCCGCCGGTGGCCATGGCGGCCGGGCGGTCGATGCCGACCCGGACCAGCTCCCGCTGGGCCTCGGCGACGTCGCCGGCGGTCTTCCCGAGCAGGGTGACCGGTGTGCCCCACGGGATGAGCCAGGCGAGGTAGGTCACGAAGGGGCCGTCGAGGCCGAAGTTCAGCGTGCCCCGCACGTGCCCGGCCGCGAACGCGGTCCGGCTGCGCAGGTCGACCACCCACTCGCCGGCCTCGATCCGCTCCCGCAGCTGCGCGGGGTCGGCCGGCTCGGGGGGCGAGAGGTCGACGTCGGCCGGTCCGGCGGAGTTGGCCGGGGCCATGTGCGCGTAGTACGCCGGGTAGGCGTCCAGGCCGGCCAGCAGGTCGGCGACGTAGCGCTCCTCGTCGCTGGTCAGCACCGGGTTGGCCAGCTTCTCCTGCCCGATGGTGCTCGCCGTCGCGTCGGACTGGGTGGCCGAGCAGAAGCTGCCGAACCCGTGGGTGGGGTAGACGGCGGTCGCGTCGGGCAGCTCGGCGGCCAGCCGGCGCGCGGAGTGCCACTGGGCGTGGGCGAGCGTGTCGGTGTGGTCGGGGCCGAGCAGGTCCGGCCGGCCGGTGGAGCCGTACAGCAGCGAGCCCCCGGTGAACACCGCGACCGGCTCGTCCCCGTCGGACAGCGCGAACGACAGGTGGGTGTGCGTGTGACCCGGGGTGAGCAGCACCCGGACCCGCATCCGGTCGCCGACCGCCACGACGTCGCCGTCCCGCACCCCGACGCGGTCGAAGGACACCGGGTCGTCGGCGTTGAGCAGGTACCGGGCGCCGACGTCACGGGCCAGCTCGTACCCGCCGGTCACGTAGTCGTTGTGGATGTGGGACTCGAGGACGTGCGTGATGCGGACGCCGGCGGCCTCGGCCAGCGCCAGCACGCGGTCGGTGTCGCGCTGGGGGTCGACCACCAGCGCCACCTGCCCGTCGTGGGCGAGGTAGGTCCGGTCACCCAGGCCGGGGGTGTCCAGGGTCAGGACGGTGACGGTCATCGGGGTGCTCCTCTCGGGCCGGCGGGTCATGCGCCGCTGTCGCAGGGGTGGCCGGAGGCGATCCAGGCGGCGGTGCCGCCGGCCACGTTGGTGGCGTCCACGCCCGCGGTGCGCAGGAACGCCGTGGCCTCGGCGCTGCGGCGTCCGGACTGGCAGACGACGTACACGGGGACGCCCGGCCGCAGCCCGGCGACCTGGGACCGCAGCCGGCCCAGCGGGAGGTTGCGTGCACCGGGCACGTGCCCGCGGCGGTACTCGTCCGGCTCGCGGACGTCGAGGACGAGCACGGCGCCCGCACGCAGGCGGACGGCGAGCGTCGTGGGGTCGATCTCGGGGATCACGGGGGTCTCCTCTCCCGATCGGCAGCTCCGACCATATACCCCGGGGGGTATCTGCGCCAACGGTCGACCGGGCCGCGGTGTTCCCGGACGTCCGCTCCCGGGCCGGCCGCGTCGGCGACCTGGTCACGACCGGTGCGCCTCGATCCCGTCGCCGTCCGGCCGACCGTTCCCGCGCGACGGCGGGCCCGGCGCGGGCGGCGGCTCCCGGTCCGGCCGGTCGCGCAGGGCGTCGAGCGTGGTCCGCCGGCCGGCGCGCATGAACTCCGGCCAGCCCGAGGGGTCGAGGAACTGCGCGTAGAAGCCGGTGCCCCGCAGCTCCCGGTACGGCACCGGCTCCACCATCAGCACGCGCGCGGCCGCATGCAGACGCGCCAGGTTCTCGCGGGCCAGCTGGACCTGCTGGCTGGTGCGCACCTGGCCGGCCACCGCCAGCAGGCTGAGCCGGCGTCGTTCCCAGCCGGTCGCGTCCTCGCCGGCGAACCCGGGCGGGTAGAAGGCGTTGACCGCGAGCGCGGTGTCCACCGGCGGCTCGATGTCCAGCACCGGGTGCACCGGGAAGATGTCGACGATGCCGCCGTCGCACCACCAGCGCCCGCCCAGCGCCGCCGGCTGCACGAACAGCGGCAGGGAGACGGCCAGGCGGACGGCCCGCGCCACGGGCAGGTCCGGGTACGTCCGCGGCCCGAGGTACTCGACGGTGTTGGTCTCGATGTTCCAGATCGGCGCGTAGGCAGGGGTGACCAGCTCCCCGAGGGTGCGGTCACCGAGCCGGCGGCGGTAGAACTCCTCCAGGCGGTTGCCCCGCACCAGCCCGGCCCAGCCGCGGTCACCGTCGAGCAGGGCGCGGCCGAGATCGCGCCACGACACGTCGACGTGCTTCCGCGGTTCCAGCGAGCCCACGAGCCGCGCGGTCTCGGCCGCGGACAGCCCGGCCGCCAGCGGGAAGCCGAAGAGCGCGCCCCCGGAGCACAGCGACCAGACCGCCACCCGGGTGCCGGTCTCCTCGAACGCCCGGGCGACACCGATCAGCGAGGCCAGGGCTCCGCTGCCGCCGGTGCTCACCACGCCGACCCGGCCGGTCAGGGCGGGCACGCCCGCAGCCCGCTCCGTGGGGAACGGGGCGCCGTGCGGGCGGGGCCGCCGCCGGGGGAGGGGCAGCACGGCACGCCCGACCGTGCCCAGGAAGCCGAGGTCCGCCGCGACGCCGACGGCGAGATCGCGCGCGCGGGTCAGCACGTCGAAGTACTGGCGGACCCGGAAGACGTCGAGCGCTGCGTCGAGCGGGCTCGGGCCGCGGGCACTGCCCGCACTCGTCACGGCCCACCTCCGGCGTCGACCGGCGTCCTGCGGGCAGCCTCCCCGGCTCCCTCCTGGCCCCTCAGGGGCGAACGGCACCCGCCCGGGTGAGCAAGGGCCCGGACGGGCCCGACGGGCTCTGGGTCACCGGGAGGAGGGACCTTGGTCGGTGCCGCACACCGACCGGCGGGGGCCAGGATCCGCGGTACGGGACGGACCGGTGCCGTTCGGTTCCCACGGCTGAGTCGAGGCTCGGGGGTCGCGATGGTGGAGGGCAGCAGGCGGGCCGGGACGCCGGGTCCGGTCGTCCCGGCCCTCCTGGTCGTGGTGGCCGCGGCCCTGGCCGGCTGCGCCGCCGAGCCGGACCCGGGCCGGCCGGCGCCCCCGGCCGCCACCGCGGTCGACTGGCTGGACACCACCTACTCCCTGACGTGCGACGGGGTGGCCCCCGGCGAGCTGCGGGCGACCGTCGTCCGCGGCACCGCCCGGGTGCCGGCGGACGCCGCGGTGCCACCCCACTACGACCACTACGACGTGCGGGTCTCGGCCACGGCGCGCGGAGACCTGGACGGCGACGGCGCCGCCGACACCGCCGTGCTGCTGAGCTGCTCCCCGCAGCCGTCGAACGGCGAGCTCCAGGAGGTGCAGGCCTTCGCGGCCGACGGCACCCGGCTCGGCGTCCTGCCCTCCCCGCGGACGCTGCGGCGGGGGACGGAGATCCCGCCGGTCTACGACCCGGCGGGCCTGGCGGTCCGCGGGCAGGAGATCGTCGCCGGTATGCGGGCCTACGGCCCGGCCGACACCCACGCCGGCGGCCCGTCGGTCCCCCTGACCGTCCGGTGGCGCTTCGACGGGCGCGACTTCGTGCGGGTGGCGGCGTCGTGACCGGCCCGCGGGACCCGGAGGGCGTGGACCTGGGTCACCTGCTGTCCCTGGCCCGGCTCACCCCCGCCCAGGCCGTCGAGCTGGCCGCCGGCGTGCTCGACGGCGCGGACCGCGGCGGCCCGGCGGCTCCGGTCGTCACCGCCGACGGCCGCGTGCTGCCCGGGCCCGCCGGCGGGGCCGGGCGGCCGGGCGAGGCGGCGCGGCCGCAGCGGGCGGCGGCGCTCCTGGCCGACATCGCGGCGGCGGCCCACCCGGCCGGGCCGGCCGAGGAGCGGCTGCTCGCCGACGTGCGTCACGCGGGAGAGGCCCTTCCCGGAGCGGACGCGGCACGGCTCAGGGTGCGGGAGGCAGCGGCACGTGCCGACGGGCCGGCGGTCCGCGCGGAACTCGCGGCCCTGGTGCGGACCGTCCGGGCGGTGCCCGGTCCGGCGTCCCGGCCGGTACCGCGGTCCGTCGCCGGCCGGCCCGCCGCACGCGGCGGCGCAGCCCGGGCGGAGCGGCCCGCCGAGCGCGGCCCCGCGGGCCGGCCCCGGGCCACCGGACGGCGACTCGGCGCCTGGCTGGTGTCCCTCGTGGTGCTCGCCGCCGTGGTCGCGGCCGAGGTCGTGCTGCTGCGCGACGACATCGCCGCGGACATCGCTCTCCTCCTGGACGCCGGCCGGGACGGGACGGAGCGGTCGTCGACCGGGCCGTCCGCCGACCCCCCGGTCCCGGCGGCCGCGGCCCCGGCCGCCGGGCGCGTGGCCGGGGTGGACCTCCGCCTGCTGGACGCGTGCGCACCGGGCGCGCCGTGCGCCGTTCGGGTGCTCGTCCGGCTGGTCCCCGGTGCCGAGACCTCGGTCGTCACCTGGTCCTACCGCGTGCTGGACCGGTGCACCGGTGCCGCCGGCACGGTCCCGGGCGGCACGGTCACCGTCGCCCCGCAGGCCGGGTCGGCGGTCGCGGTCGGCACGATCCCGCTGCCCCCGGCCGCCGGGATCGCGGTCAGCGCGGTCACCGACGCGCCCGCGGTCGCCGCCTCGCCGCCGGTGGCGGTCGGGTCCTGCAGCTCCGGCGCCGGTCCCGGCTGACGGCCGCAGGAGGGGATCGGACGTGTCGAGGGCCCGAGCTCCCGAGGTCACCGAGCGGCGCCGCACCCGCGAGGCGCGCCGCGACCGGCGGGGCGCCGCGTTCGACCTGCTGGCCGTCGTCGCCGCGCTGGCCCTGGTGGGCCTGGGCCTGGCCAACCTGGTCCTCGTCGGCGCCGCCGACCTCGCCGCCCGGCAGGGGCTCATCGCCGCCGGTGGGCTGCTCGCGCTCGCGGCGGCCTGGCGGTTCCGTGCGCGGTCCCTGGCCGCGCTCTCCTGGGTGACCTACGTGTTCGCGGTGCTGCTGCTCGTCGGTGTCCTGGCGGTCGGCCTGTCGGCCAACGGCGCGACCCGGTGGTTCGCCATCGGCTCGCTGACCTTCCAGCCCTCGGAGCTGGCCAAGATCGGCCTGCTCCTGGTGCTGGCCGCCGTCCTGGGGTCCGGCCGGCCCGCGTGGCAGCGCTTCTGGCTGGCGCTGGTGCTGGCGGCGGTGCCGATCGGCCTGACCCTGCTGCAGCCCGACCTCAGCACCACGATGCTGCTGGTGGTCCTGACCACGGTGATGCTCGTCCTCGGACGGGTGCCGGCGCGGTTCCTGCTGCCGCTGGCCGCCACCGCAGCAGTGGCGGCGCCGCTGCTGATCGGCATGCTGCGGCCCTACCAGGTGGCCCGCCTCGGCAGCTTCCTGGTCGGCGCCCACGAGTCGCCGACCGGGTCGGGCTGGGCCGTCCGGCAGGCGCACATCGCCCTGGGCTCGGCGGGGCTGTTCGGGCGCGGCGAGGACCCGCTGCGGGAGCTGCGGGCGCAGTACCTGCCCGAGCGCGACACCGACCTGGCGCCGGCCAGCCTGGTCGGTCAGTGGGGGCTGGCGGCCGGCGCCCTGGTGGTGCTCGCCGCCCTGCTGCTGGTGTGGCGGCTGGCCCTGGCCGGGCGCGCGGCCCGCACCCCGCAGGGCGCGCTGGTGGCCGGCGGGCTGGCGATCCTGATCGGCGTGGAGACCGTGGTCTCCGTCGGCGCCAACCTGGGCCTGCTGCCCCTGGCCGGCGTCCCGTTCCCGCTGCTCAGCTACGGCGGCACCGCGCTGGTCGTGCACCTGGCCGCCATCGGCGTCGTCCTGTCCGTCCGCCGGGACGGTGCGCGGCGCCGGCTGTGGGCACCGGTGTCGCGGCGCAGCATCCGTCCGCGGCTGGTCCGGCTGGGCGCGGTCGCGCTGTCGCTGCTCATGCTGTCGTTCGGGTTCTACGGCTGGCGGCTCCAGGCGACCCGCGGGGAGGAGCTGCAGGTCGTCGGCGACGACCAGATGACGCGCTGCCTGCGCCTGCCGGCGCCGCGGGGAGCCATCACCGACCGGCACGACGCGCCGCTGGCGGTGAACGCCGCCGACGTCGGGGCGGGCGTGGACCGGGTGCTCGTGGTCCCCGCCCTGCTGCGTGCCCGGCCCGCCGACGTCGACCGCCTCGCCGACCTGGTCGGCCGCCCTCGCCCGGACCTGCAGGCCGAGCTGGACGCGACCGCGGACACCACGCTGTCGCTGCCGGTGGCCGACGTGCCCCGCGGAGTCGCCGACGCGGTCACCGCCGCGGGCCTCGCCGGCGTCCTCGTCGTCCCCGAGCCGCGCCGGACCTACCCGGAGGGGGCGCTGCTCGGGCCGGTGCTGGGCTTCGTCGGGGTGGCCACGGCCGAGGACGAGCAGCGCTGGCCGAACCTGCCGGCGGGGGAGATCGTCGGCCGGGCCGGCCTGGAGCGGCAGTACGACGCGGTCCTGCGCGGGATCAACGGACGGCAGTGCGTGTACGTGGACCCGCGGGGCGTGCCGGTCGCGCTCGGGGAGCGCCGCGAGCCGGTGCGCGGGGCGGACCTGCGGCTCTCCCTCGACCTGGGCCTGCAGCGCCGGCTCGACGCGGGGGTCGCCGCGGCCGTCCGGGCCCAGCCGCGGCCCCGGGACAAGATCGGCGCCGCCGTGGCGATGGACCCGCGGACCGGCCAGGTGCTGGCCATCGCCAGCTACCCGTCGTTCGACAACAACCTCTACGGGCCGCCGCTGGACGCCGCGGCGCTGCAGGCCGCGGCCGAGGCACCGGGCTCCCCGATGCTCGAGCACGTCACCCAGGCCGTCGTGCCGCCGGGGTCGACGTTCAAGCTGGTCGTGGCCGCGGCCAACCAGATCCACCGGGTGTGGTCGCCGGACCTCGTGGTGCCGACCGGGGCGAGCTTCACCTACGGCGGGCACACCTTCGGCAACTGGCGGCCGATGGGCCCGATGGACCTGCGGCAGGCCATCGCCGTCTCCAACGACGTGTACTTCTACAAGCTCGCGCTCGCCCTCGGCCCGGAGGCGGTCGCCGAGACGGCCACCGCGCTGGGCGTGGGGCGGCCGACCGGGATCGACCTGCCGGGGGAGTCCGCCGGCTACCTCGGCACTCCCGGGTCGGTCGAGGCCCGGGGCGGCACCTGGTACGGGGGGTCGACGGTGATCCTCGGCATCGGGCAGGGCGAGATCCAGGTGTCGCCGCTGCAGAACGCGCTGTGGACCGCCGCCCTGGCCACCGGCAGCCTCGTGACCCCGCGGCTGGGGATGACGGTCGGCACCGGGACGGCGCACACGGCGCTGCCGGCGCCGGCGGTCACGCCGCTGCCCTTCGCCGCCGATCTCGGCCCGGTGCGCGACGGGATGGTGGACGTCGTCACCGGCGGTACCGGTACCCGCGCCGGGGTGTACGGGGTGACGGTGGGGGCGAAGACCGGCACGGCCCAGGACGGCGGCCTGCGCGACGACGAGTACGACAACTGGATGTCGGCGGTCGCGCCGATGGAGGCCCCGGAGATCGCCCTCACCGTGCTGACCCAGGGCCCGGGGTCGGGTGCCAACAGCGCGTCGGGTGTGGCGGCCGACGGCCTGCGCTACTACCTCGACCACCGGGCGGAGATCCTGGCCACCGGACCGGTGGCCGGTCCCTGACCGTCCGGGCTCCGCGGCCGACCTGCCGGCCGGCGGCGGGCCCGGGGATCACCTCCGGCCGTAGGCCGCCAGCAGAGACCGGTCGCGCAGCGCGCGGGCGGCGCCCTCGGCGACGCAGGTGAGCGGTTCCTCGGCCGGCTTGACCGGCAGGCCCAGCGCCCGCTCCAGCTCCTGCGCGAGGCCGGGGACCAGGGAGGAGCCGCCGATGAGCAGCACCCCCTCGCCGAGCAGGTCGGCCACCGCCTGCGGCGGGAGCTCGTCCAGGCACCCGGTCAGCGAGCGCACCACCTCGGCCACGACCGGCCGGAGCGCCGCGGCCACCTCGGCCGCCGGCACGGTCACCAGCCCGGGGCGGCCGGTGGCGCCGTCGCGTCCCTGGGCGACGAGGGTGGCGTCCTCCGCGGCGGCGAGCACCTTGATCCGTTCGGCCTCCAGCTCGCCGACGTGCAGCTGGTGCTGCTCGCGCAGGAACCGGACGACGGCGCCGGTCATCTCCTCGCCACCCAGCGCGCAGGTGCGCGACGCCAGGACGCCGCCGTAGCAGAACGCCACCGCCTGAGCGGTGCCGCCGCCGACGTCGACGACCATGTGCACCCGCCGGTCGAGCGGGTCGAGACCGCAGCCCACGGCACCGGCGACGGTGTCGTCCAGCGCCGTCACCGGGCGGACACCGGCCTCCTCGGCCGCCTCCAGCAGTGCCCGGACCTCCAGCGCGGTGGCCCCCGCGGGGACGCCGACCACCGCGCGCAGCGGCGTCCACGCCCGCCGGCCGGCCCGCCGCAGCACCGCCCGCAAATAGGCCCGCGCGGTCTCCAGGTCGGCGATCCCCCCGTCGTGCACCGGGCGGACGGCGGTGTACCGGGCCGGGGCCCGGCCGAGCAGCTCGGCGGCCTCCGCGCCGACGGCGAGCGCGCGCAACCGCCGCGCGCCGGCCTGCAGCAGCATGGTGCTCGGGCCGTCGAAGACGACGCCGCGCCGGGGGTCGCTGACCACCGTGGTGGTGGTGCCGAGGTCGATGCCGAGATCCACGTGCGGCCTCCCGTCCCTGGGCCCCACCCGCCGGGTGCGAGCGAGCCGCCCCGGTCTCATGGTGACGCAGGGTGACCATCCGGCGGGCGGGGCGAAGGTCCCTGCCCCGGTGTCCTCGGCCCCTGCCCGGCACGCCCCTCGCCCGCGCCGATCACCCCAGCTGGAACGGGTCGCGGGTGCCGCCGGTCAGCTCGACGTACACCGCCTTGGTCTCCGTGTACTCGTGCAGCGCCTCGGTGCCGTTCTCCCGGCCGAGGCCGCTGCGGCCGAAGCCGCCGAACGGCATGTTGGGAGCGACCACCCGGTAGGCGTTGATCCAGACGGTGCCGGCGCGCAGCCGGGCGGCGACCCGGTGCGCCCGGTGCACGTCCTTGGTCCACACGGCGCCTGCCAGCCCGTAGGAGGTGTCGTTGGCCAGGGCCACGGCCTCGTCCTCGGTGGTGAACTCCAGCGCCGCGACCACCGGGCCGAACACCTCCTCACGGACGATCGACGCCGTCGGCGGCAGGCCCGTGACCACGGTCGGCTCGACGAACAGGCCGCCGAGCGCGGCGGCCGGCCCGCCGCCGCAGGCGAAGGTCGCACCCTGTTCACGGGCGCCGCGCAGGTGGCCGAGCACCTTCTCGTACTGCGGGACGTTGGCGACCGGGCCCATCTCCGTCCCGGCCTCGGTCGGGTCGCCCAGCGTGATGGTGCGGGCCCGCGCCGCGACCCGCTCGACCAGCGCGTCGTGGACGTCGGCGTGGACGACGAGCCGGGAGCCGGCCATGCAGGTCTGCCCGGTCGCGACGAAGACCCCGGCGACCACCCCGTTGGCGGCGGCATCGAGGTCGGCGTCCGGGAAGACGACCTGTGCGCTCTTGCCGCCGAGCTCGAGGGTGACCCGGTTGACGTTGGCCACGGCCGCCCGCGCGACCCGCACCCCGGTCGCCGTCGACCCGGTGAACGCGATCTTGTCCACGCCGGGGTGCCCGGCGAGGTGCTCGCCGGTCGACCGGTCCCAGCCGGGCACGACGTTGAACACCCCTGCCGGCAGTCCCGCCCCGGCCAGCACCTCGGCGAGGGCGACCGTGGAGGCGGGGGAGTGCTCCGACGGTTTCGCCACGACGGTGTTGCCGGCGGCCAGCGCCGGGGCCAGCTTCCAGGTGAGCAGGAGCAGCGGCGAGTTCCACGGCGTGATGGCGCCGACCACGCCGACCGGGACGCGCTGGGTGTACCCGAAGTAGTTCGGGTTGAGCGGCGGGATCGTCCGCCCTTCCAGCTTGTCGGCGAGGCCGGCGAAGTAGAAGAACCACTGCGGCAGGGCGCGCGCCTGCCCGCGCATCTCGCGCAGCAGCTTCCCCGAGTCCCTGACCTCGAGCAGCGCCAGCCGGTCGGCCGCCGCCTCCAGCGCCGTTGCGCAGGAGCGCAGGACCGCCGCGCGCTGGAACCCGGTCATCGCGCCCCACTCGCCGTCGAGGGCGGCGCGGGCTGCGGCGACCGCCGCGTCGACGTCCTCCGGGCCCCCGTCGGCGACGACCGCCCACGGCCGGCCGGTGTAGGGGTCCTGCGAGGCGAACGTCCGGCCCGACAGCGCATCGACCGGGTGCCCGCCGATCACGAGCCGGAACTCCTCGAGCGGGGTGGCGGCGTCGGCCATGGAGTGCTCCTCGAGGGCGGGGGTCCTCCCTACCGCTCCTCGCCCCGAGGCGCCAGGTTCCTGCCGCCGCGTCGCAGCCGCCGTCGGTCAGCCGGCGTCGCTCATCGGCCGGCCGGCGTCGCTCATCGGCCGGCCGGCGCGGATCTCCAGCCGCAGCGTGGCCAGCTCGGCGGAGCGGAGGGGGTCCGGGCCGCGCAGGGTCTCCAGCACGAGCCGCTCGGAGGAGGTGACGATCGCCACGACCTCCTCGGCCGGCACCTCGGGGAACCGGCTCGCCAGCTCCTCGGCGACGTCCCCGAGGTGCGCGCGGGGCACGGGGGCCGCGCCGCGCCAGCCGTCCGCGATCTCCGTGACGTCCTGCACGTGGTGCAGCACGCCGGTGACGCGGCCGTCCTCGTGGACCGGGCTGTTCACCGGCGCCCACACCCTGCGGGCGAAGCGCCCGGGTCGGCCCAGCACGGGCACGTCGTAGCGCTGGAAGCCCATCCAGTCACGCGCACCGGCACGCAGTACCCGCTCCACCGACTCCGACACCCGCCGGACGCCGTCGCCGGCCGGATCGGAGGGACCGGCCGGGAAGACGTCGAACGCGGGCCGGCCCAGCAGCAGCTCGGCGGGATGCGCCGTGGCCCGCACGAACGCCTCGTTCACCGCGCGGATCCGCATCCGGGTGTCGAGCAGCACGTACGGCGCCCGGTCGTCGCGGAACCACGCCGACCCCACGATCCCGGACACGAGCGAGTCAGAGACCACGCCGACCTCCCGGAGTCCGTGGGGCCCTCGCCCGGCGGCCGCGCGCACCGCCGTGGACGAGAATGGCATCCGCGCCGCTGCGTGACATCCCTCTGCGTGGCGTGCCTCGCGCGTGCCGCCTGTGGCGTCCCGGCCGCGACCGGCAGCGATGCACCTCGTGCTGGCGGAGGAGGGACGGTGGCCGCTGTCCCGGGGACTCCGGACGGCCCGTCGACCGGGGTCCAGCGGCCCTGACGGGCCGGTGCCGGCGGACGGACGATCGCCCCATGCTGCGGTTCCCGGACCGGACCGTCGCCGGCCGCGAGCTGGCTCGCCGGCTGGAGCACCTGCGCGGGGAGGACGTCGTCGTCCTGGGCCTGCCGCGCGGCGGGGTCCCGGTCGCCGCCGAGGTGGCGCGCGCCCTCGGCGCCCCGCTGGACGTGCTCGTCGTCCGCAAGCTGGGCGTCCCGTTCCAGCCGGAGGTGGCGATGGGCGCCGTGGGCGAGGGCGGCGTCCTGGTGCTCAACCAGGACGTGCTCGTGCACGCCGCCGTGGACTCCGCGGCCGTGACCGCCGCCGAGCGGCGCGAACGCGCCGAGGTGGACCGGCGTGCCCGGCTGTTGCGCCGGGGCCGGCCGCGGGTCGCCCTGGAGGGACGGACGGCGCTGCTGGTCGACGACGGCATCGCCACCGGCGCGACCGCCCGGGCCGCGGTCCGGGTCGCCCGCGCCCAGGGAGCGGCCCGGGTGGTGCTGGCCGCACCCGTCTGCTCCCCCCGGGCCGTACCGGTGCTCGACGCCGAGGTCGACGAGCTGGCGGTGCTGGCGGCGCCGACCGGCCTGGCCGCCGTCGGGCAGGTCTACGTCGACTTCCGCCCGGTCGAGGACGAGCAGGTGGTGCAGGTGCTCGACGGGGCGCCCCCGCCGCCGGGCCGGCCGCAGGCGCCGGAGGCGACGCCGGTCCCGGTGGTCGACGAGGAGGTCGTCGTCCGGTCCGGCACCGCGCGGCTGGCCGGTCGGCTCACCGTCCCGCCGGGCCCGCTCGGGGCGGTGGTCTTCGCGCACGGCAGCGGGAGCAGCCGGCACAGTCCCCGCAACCAGCGGGTCGCGGCGGTGCTCCGGGACGCCGGGCTGGCCACGCTGCTCGTCGATCTCCTCAGCCCCGGGGAGGAGCGGGACCGCCGGCGGGTGTTCGACATCGCCCTGCTCGCCGGCCGGCTCGGCGAGGCCGCGGCCCTCGCGGCGGCGCATCCGGCCTGCTACGGGCTGCCGCAGGGCTGGTTCGGTGCCAGCACGGGAGCCGGTGCGGCGCTCTGGGCCGCCGCGGAGCCCGGCGCGGACGTGGCCGCGATCGTCTCCCGCGGCGGCCGGCCCGATCTGGCCGGTCCGCGGCTGGGGCTCGTCCAGGCCCCGACGCTGCTCGTGGTCGGCGGCCGCGACGACGCGGTGCTCGAGCTGAACGAGCGGGCCGCGGCGCGGCTGCGCTGCGAGCACCGGCTGGTGGTGGTGCCGCGGGCCACGCACCTGTTCGAGGAGCCGGGCACCCTGGACGCGGCCGCCGGTCTGGCCCGGGACTGGTTCCTCGCCCACCTCGCCCGCGCGGCGCAGCCGCCGGGCTGACCGGCCCCGGCGGACGCGCGCGAGCCGCCGCCCGGCGCAGGTGCCCCGCCGGGCGGCGTCGCCGGGGACGGCCCGGGAGCGCTCAGGCCTTCGAGACCGGGATCCGCCTCGGCTCCCCCTCACCGGCCGGCGGCGCGACGGGGACGCGGATCTCCAGGACGCCGTCGCGGTAGTCGGCCCGGATGTCGTCCGGCGTCGCCCCCTGGGCGAGCGGGAGGGTGCGGGTGAAGCTCCCGTAGCGCATCTCGTGCCGGGTGAAGCCCTTCTTCTCCACGTCCTCCTCGACCCGGCGCTCGGCGTCGATGCGCAGCATGCCGTCGGTCAGCGTGATCTCGACGTCCTTGTCCGGGTCGATGCCGGGCAGCTCGGCGCGGATGACCTGGGTGCCGTCGTCGCGGTACTCGTCGACGCGGATCACGTCCTCGCCGGGCGCCTCGCCCAGGATCCGGCGTACCGGCACGGTCCGCATCCACTCGTCGAAGAGGCGGTCGAGCCGGCTCCACGGCGACTCCAGCGTGCGCCGGTCGCGTTCCTGCAGGGCGGTCATGGGGTGCTCCTCTGGCTGGGAAGGGGATGGGGCTCCTCCACCGTGGCGAGCGCCGTGCGCGGGGGTGCAGGGGCGGAGGTCCCGTTCGGGCGGTCCCTTCCACTCCGGTCCCCCGGGGGTCCCGGCGGTGCGGTCGCGACCAGCCGGAAGGCCGGGCGCCGCGGGACCTCCGGCCCCTGTCGACCGGTGGCGCCGGAGCCCGATGCTCGCCACGGCACGGTGACGACAGAGGTGGAGGACCCGGTGCGCACCGTCCACGTGGACGTGACGGAGACGACCGCCCGCCCGGCCGCGGTGGTCCGCGGGCACGCGACCCGCGACGGGCTGCCGTCCTTCCTCGGCGGCGCCTTCGACGCCGTGCTCCGGGCGCTGGCCGGGCAGGACCGCCGGCCGGCCGGGCCGCCCTTCGCGCGCTACCGGGTGGTCGAGGACGGCTTCCACCTGGAGGCGGGCTTCCCGGCCGACGGACCGGTGGGTGCGGCGGACCGGGTGGTCCCCGCCGAGCTCCCCGGCGGCACCACGGCCACCACCGTGCACCGGGGCAGCTACGAGTCCCTGGGCGACACCTACGCGGCCCTGGACGCGTGGCTGCTCGAGCACGGCTTCGAACCGGCGGGGGAGGCGTGGGAGTCCTACCTCGACGACCCCGGTGCGGTGCAGCCCCGGACGCTGGTGAGCCGGCCCTGCCGCCGCCGCTGACCGCACAGGCCCGCGGTTCGGGCTGTCCGGCCCTGCCGCGGGGACCTTGGCCCGTGCCGGGTCACCGGCCGCCGGCCGCAGGATCGGCACGGGCCCCGATGGTCGGGGGCAGGACGCAGGCCGGCCGGCAGTCGACCGGCCGGGGGAGGCGGGAGACACCATGACCGCGACCAGCACGGTTCCGCACGCCGGGATGCACCCGAGGCCGGCACCGTCGGTGGCCCGCATGTTCCGGGACCGCGTGGCGGCGAGCGGGGACGCCGAGGCGTACCGCCACCCGGTGGAGGGGGGCGGGTGGACCTCGGTCACGTGGCGGGACGCGGACGCCGCGGTGACCGAGCTCGCGGCCGGGCTGCTCGCCCTGGGGCTGCGGCCGGAGGAGCGGGTGGGCATCCTCGCCGCCACGCGGGTCGAGTGGCTGTACGCCGACCTCGCCGTCATGTGCGCCGGCGGGGCGACGACGACCGTCTACCCCTCCTGCGGAGCCGACGACGTGGCCTTCATCCTGTCCGACAGCGGCTCGCGGGTGGTCTTCGCCGAGGACGACGCCCAGATCGCCAAGCTGCGCGACCGCCGCGACCAGTTGCCCGACGTGATCCGGGTGGTCACGTTCGACGGCGCGGCGGACGGCGACTGGGTGCTGACCACGGCCGACCTGCGGGCGCTCGGCGCCGACCACCTCGCCCGGGACCCGGGAGCCGTGGACGCGGCGGTGGCCGCCGTCCGCCCCGAGCACCTGGCCACCGTCATCTACACCTCCGGCACCACCGGGCGGCCCAAGGGGGTGGAGCTGCCGCACCGCTGCTGGACCTACATCGCCGCCGCCGGCCAGGAACTGGGGCTGCTCCGCGAGGACGACCTGCAGTACCTGTGGCTGCCGCTGGCCCACTCCTTCGGGAAGATGCTCGAAGCCGTGCAACTGCAGATCGGTTTCGCCACGGCGGTGGACGGCCGGGTCGACCGCATCGTCGAGGGCCTGGCCGCCGTCCGCCCCACGTTCATGGCCGGCCCGCCGCGCGTCTTCGAGAAGACCCACGCGACGATAGTGCAGACCCTGCAGGAGCGCGGCGGAGCCGCGGCCCGGCTCGGCACCTGGGCGTTCGCCGTCGGCGCCCAGGCGGCCCGGGCCCGGGCCGAGGGCCGGGCGGTGGGTCCGCTGCTGAGGGCCCGGCACGCGCTGGCCGACCGGCTGGTGCTGTCGAAGATCCGGGCCCGGCTCGGTGGCCGGATCCGCTACCTGGTGTCGGGCAGCGCCGCGCTCTCCCCGGACATCGCCAGGTGGTTCGCCGCGGTGGGCCTGACCGTGCTCGAGGGCTACGGCCTCACCGAGACCTCCGGCGGAGCCTGCCTGGACGACCTCGACCACCCCACCCCCGGCACGGTGGGGACGCCGCTGCCGGGCACCGAGATCCGCATCGCCGAGGACGGCGAGATCCTGATCCGTGGCCCGCTGGTGATGCGCGGGTACCACGGCCGGCCCGAGGCCACCGCGGAGGTGCTGGACCCGGAGGGGTGGCTGGCGACCGGCGACGTCGGAGAGCTGGACGAGGCCGGCCGGCTGCGGGTGACCGACCGGAAGAAGGACCTGATCAAGACCTCGGGCGGCAAGTACATCGCGCCGCAGGCCATCGAGAGCCTGTTCAAGGCGGTGTGCCCGCTGGCCGGCCAGATGATCGTCCACGGGGACGGGCGCAGCCACGCGACCGCGCTGATCAGCCTCGACGGCGACGCGCTGGCGCGGTGGGGACGCGCCCACGGGCGGGCCGACGGCGACTACGCCACCCTCGTGCACGACCCCGAGGTGCACGCCGAGGTGCGCGCCCGCGTGGACGAGCTCAACGCCCGGCTCAACCGGTGGGAGACGATCAAGGACTTCCGCGTGCTCGACCACGACCTGTCGGTCGAGGCGGGGGAGCTGACACCGAGCATGAAGGTGCGGCGCAGGGCCGTCGAGACGCGGTACCGGTCGGTGCTGGACGAGATGTACGCCTCCTGACCGCGCGCGCTCCCGGCCGATCGGCCCCGTCGGGCCCGGGACCACCGGCCCGCAGGTCCGGCCCTCGGCCCCCGGACCGGGGAGCGGACGGGCGGCCAGGCTGGGAGGCCGCAGCGACCGAGGGAGTGAGCGCCGTGGACCGTCCGACGTCCGAGCCGACCGGGGCGGTGCCGCCGCGGCGCGGTCTGGTGATCGGGGCGGGGGCGGCGCTCGGTGGCGCCTGGGCGCTCGGGGTGCTGTGCGCCCTGCAGCGTGCGGAGGACGACGCCGCGCGGACCGCGGACGTCGTGGTGGGGACGTCGGCCGGGTCGGTGCTGGCCGCGCTGATCGGCTGCGGCGTCCCGCCGGAGGCGATGGTCGAGCGCCTGTCCGGCGGACGGGTGGACGTCGAGGGCACCGAACCGGTCAACGCCCTCGACGTCGACGACCACGTGCACCGCGCCCTCGGTGACGTCCCGCCGCCGATCCCGTTCCCGGGCAACCTCGCCCTCGCGGCGCGCAGCCTGGGCCGGCCGGGAAGGCACACCCTGATGACGACGGCCGCCGCGCTCGCGCCGCGTGGACGGGGGAGCCTGGCGCCGGTGGGGCAGCTCGTCGAGGAGCTGCAGGGCGGGCAGGGCTGGCCGCAGCGACCGAGGGTGTGGGTCGTCGCCATGGACTTCGACGCCGGACGGCGCGTCGTCTTCGGCCGGCCGGGGGCACCGGCCGCACCCCTTCCGCTCGCGGTCATGGCCTCGTGCGCGGCGCCGGGCTACTTCCCGCCGGTGCCCGTGGCCGGGCGGCGCTACGTCGACGGTGGTGGGGTCTCGGTGACCAACGCCGACGTCCTCGTCCGCGAGCACCTGGACGAGGTGGTGGTGATCGCGCCGATGGCCCTCGTCGGCCGCGATCCCCGCCGCGGCGCCCGAGCCCGGCTGGAGGGCCGGCTGCGCGCCTACGCCACCCGGCGACTGGAACGCGAGGTCGGCCGCTTGGAGGCCGCCGGGTGCCGGGTCCGGGCCTTCGTCCCGACCGCCGAGGACCTGACCGAAATCGGGCCCGACGTCATGGACGCCACCCGCCGGTCCGCGGTCTTCGCGACGGCGCTGCGCACCACCGCCGCGGTCCTGTCCACCGGGACCGGGGGCGGCAGCTGCGCGGCCGCGGTGGGCCCGGTCGCCTCGTGACCGCCCGGCGGGGTCAGGTCCGCAGCGAGTGCCCCGGGGGCACGCCGAACTGCTCCCGGTAGAAGCCGGCGAAGCGCGAGCCGGGGCTGAACCCCCAGCGCGCGGCGACTCCGGCGACGGTGTCGCCGTCGGTGGGGTCCGCTGCCTGCAGGTCCCGGTGCGCCGCCTCCAGCCGCACCCGCCGCAGGTAGCCGCTGGGCGTGGTGCCCAGGTGGCGGCGGAACGCGTCCTGCAGCGCCCGGACGCCGACCCCGGCGTGCGCGGCGACGTCCGCCACGCCGACCGGCTCGGCGGCGTGCGCGTCGATGTAGGCGACCGCCCTGCGCAGGGTCGCCGGTCCGGCGCTGCCCGGCCCCGGTCGGTAGGCCTGGCCCATCGTGGTGTTGGGGAACACGTCCAGGGCCGTGGCCGCCAGCAGGTCGGCCATCCGCTGCTGCGCCAGCGAGGTGGGCACGGTCTCGCGTGCGGTGAGCGACTGGTGGACGAACGCGGTCAGCGCCCGCCAGTGCGCGGCCGCCGCCGGGGACACCGGGGCGGTCGACTCGAAGCGGAGGCGGGCCGCTGCGGACCCGGCCCGGTCCCGAGCCGCCTGCTCGACGGCGGCCAGCGGTACGCGGACCAGGACGAGGTCCAGGTCGGCCCACGTCGAGGTCGACGCGGCGGTCGTCGGGTACAGGAGCACGTCGCCGCGTCCCAGCCGCCGGTCCTCCCGGCCGCTGACCCGGCGGGCCCGTCCGCCGAGGACGGTCGCCGCCATGAACGCGTCGAACGGCGGCACCACCGAGCGGGTCGCCGCCGAGTGCCGCAGCCGGCCCGAGTCCAGCGGACCGGCCCGGGCGACGCACATGGCGAACTCGATCCGCGCGGCGCTGGACAGCGTGGTGACCCGGCCGCCGGAGTAGAGGTCCGCCATCGTGGTGTGGGCCAGCTCCGGGTCCTCGGTGACCAGCTCCAGCAGTTCCACCGGCATCGGCGTCCTCTCGGCGAGCGGCCGCGTCACGGTCCGGACGCAGTCGGCTCCCGAGCACCGGGTCGGAGCCGACCCGTCGACGGTATCGGGGGACACCAGCCCGCGGATGCGCACGCACGGGTGCGGATGCGCAGTCCCCGGGGCCGTGGCGGTGCGCGGTCCCCCGGCGTGGGTCACGATCGCGACACGTGATCCGGCCGGTGCGGACCGTCCGCCCCGGCGGATCGGCGTCCGCACGAGGGCGGGAGCTCCCGCCGAGCACGAAGGGTGTGCCTTGTCCTCGCCGACGTCCCCGCGGATCCCGCCGCCCGCCGCCCCCGCCGCGTCGGGACCGCTCTCGGCGACGGCGTGGCCCGAGGCCCCGGTGCCCGTGTTCCCGCCTCCGGCCGTCCTCGGTGAGTGGCGGCCGGCGACGCCCGCGGAGGTGACGGTCACCCGGCGCGCCCTCCTCGGGCTGGTGCTGGCCGCGGACCGGGCCGCCGGGCGACCGCCGCCGGCCGAGGCGCTGGTCGAGCGGCTCCTCCTCGTCTACGAGGAGCTCACCAGCAACGCCGTGCGGCACGGTCACCCGCCCGTGCGGGCGCAGCTGGCGTGCCACGCCGGGACCTGGATCCTGCTGGTCACCGACGGGGCACCGCACCGGCCGCCGGAGCAGGTCACCGGCCGCGACCCCGCGCACGGTGGGCTGGGTGCCACCCTCGTGGCCCGCCTGGCGAGCGCGCACGGCTGGTGGGCCGTCGACGGCCACAAGGTCGTCTGGGCGACGGTGGACGGTGCCCGGCCGGCTCTCCGCTGACCGCGGTGCAGGGGCTGCTCAGCCGGCGCCCAGCGCCCAGAGCACGCCGACCAGGGACGCCAGCACGAGCACGGTGAGGAGCAGCGCCCAGGCGGCGAAGGCCGGGCTGTACTCGTCCTCGTCCGGGGCCTCCGGTGCGCCCGGAGAACGAGGGGCGGCAGCCGGGACGGTGACCTCGTCCGGCATGGCGACCTCCTCCGGCGCGGCGACCGCCTGGGCCCGGCCACCCGGTCGGCGGCCCGGGTGGGGATCGTCGTCCGGGCGGGCGGCAGCGGCCGTCATCCGCGAGGGATGAGACGGCGGCGGTGCCGGTCGGGGACGCCGGCCGGCAGCGGTGCCTCGGACGTGGTGGAGGTCGAGACCTCGACCGCCCGGGCCGCCGACGGCCACCGCCGTGTCCCGGCGGGTCAGACCGGCGACGGCTGGCTGCTGGGCGGAGCAGCGCCGGCCGGGGTCGCCGGGGCGGCGGGTGCCGGCCGGAGCCGGCCCACGGCGATGAGGGTCACGCCCTCGAGCAGCGTCTGCAGCGCGAGCAGGGTGCCGAGGAGGGTCAGCGTCGCCGTCGTCAGGTTCAGCAGGATCCACAGGCCCAGGCCGACGGAGACGAGCCCGCTGAGGGTGAGCACGACCCGGGCCCCGGGCACCGTCCACGCCCCGAACACCCGGACCAGGCCCGTGGCGAGGAACATCGACCCGGCGAGCAGGGTCAGGGTCAGTGCGCCGACGGCGGTGTTCCGGAGGATGAAGAGGCCCAGCACCGCCAGGACCACGCCGCCCAGGGCGACCGTCCACGACGCTCCGGAGCGGATCCGGAACAGGGTGCCGACGACCAGCACGACCCCGGAGATCAGCGCCGTCCAGCCGAGGAGGAGCACCGACACGACGGTCGCGAAGACCACGTTGCCCAGCAGGATGAACCCACCGATGAGGAGCAGCACGCCGACCACGACGTCCGCTGCGGTGCGCCGTCGCTCCAGCGCCGTCCGTTCCGTCTCCGTCGCCCGGCTCGTCGTCATGTCCGTGCCTCCCTCACCGGTGCCGTCGGACCGCACTCTCCGGCGGGTCCGGCAGCACTGGCTCACCCGCAGGAGGTGAACGGCGGCGCAGCACCGCGTGCTGTCCGCCGCGTGCTCGACGGGCCACGCTCCGCTGCGCAGGACCGGCGGTCCGCCCCGGTCAGACGAGCCCGAGCCGGCGCGCCTTCCGCACGGCGTCGTTGCGCCGGGACACGGCCAGCTTCCGGTAGATGTTGCGCTGGTGGGTCTTCACCGTGTTCAGCGACACGAACAGGTCGCCGGCGATGTCGTCGGACGACATCGCCTGCGCCATGCGCGCGAGGACGGTCCGCTCCCGGTCGGTGAGCGCCTCGACCGGCGCCTCCTCTCCGCCGCCGCCCCCCTCCGCCGGGTGCCCCGGGCCCCGCCCCGCCGCCGGGGCCGGCGCCAGCCAGGCGTGCGCGCGCCCGACCTCGGGGAACGTGGACAGCAGCGTGCGCCCCGGGGCGCCGGGCCGCAGGAACAGCCGGCGGCGGCGCTCCGGCTCGGCCAGGGCCAGTGCCCGGCCGAGCGCCTCGCGCGCCAGGGGCCGGCGGCCGTCGAGCAGGTGGACGTGGGCGGCCAGGAGCCAGGCCTCGACGGTGCCGGTCGGGTCCCCGGCGGGCTCGGCGGCCAGCACGGGGGAGAGGAGCGCGGTCGCACCGTCGGCGTCGCCGCCGAGCAGGGCGACGGCGGCCCGGCGCACGGCTTGCTCGGGGTCCGGCCCGACCACCCCGTCCAGCGCGGTGGTCGCCGCGGCGAGGTCCCGCCGCTCGGTGTGCACGCGGGCCGCGGTGACCGCGAGCCGGTCGGCCAGCCAGGAGGGCAGCGGCCGGCCCCCGACGACCCCCGGGACATCGGCCAGCGAGGAGAGCGCGCGCCGGAGGTCCCGGCCGTCGGCGTACCAGAGCGCCCGCAGCATCGGCACCAGCACGGCGACGAGGGGGTCGTGACGGGCGCCCACGCTGCGGCTCGCCCCGTCCAGGTGACGACGCGTCCCCGCCTGGTCGCCCTGCTCGACGGCGACCAGGGCGAGTGCCAGGTGTCCCGCCCCCGTGCGGTGGGCGACCGGCAGGCCGGCGTCGTCGGCGAGCGCGACCTCGGCGCGTCCGAGGTCCGCCGCGCGTCCCAGTCGCCCGCGCAGGTACTCGAGCAGGGCCAGCCGGCCGAGGACGTTCAGCCGTGGGTAGCGGCACCCCGGGGGGGAGCTCGCGACCAGGCCGCGCCGGAGGGTGCGCTCGGCCTCGTCGAGCTGCCCGGCCCACAACTGGGTGGTGTCCACGCTGGACAGCAGCAGGGCGCGCAGCTCCGGGTGGTCCTCGGCGTCCGGGATGCCGGACAGCTGCTCCTCGCCGGCCGCGAGCGCCGACTCCGCAGCGCCCGGGTCGCCGTGGACCCGGGCGAGGATGGCCCGGATCACGGCGGTCGAGGCCAGCAGTGGAGCCCGGTCGGGCCCGGTCGCCTCGCCGGCCTGCTCGTCGGCGAGGGCGACCTGCGCACGGCAGGTGTCCAGGTCGAACGCCGTGAGCGCACGGGCGGACCGCACCACGGCCGGCAACGGGCCTCCCGCGGTCGCCGGCAGGTCGGTCAGGACCGCGTCCAGCTGGGTGGTCCCCCCACCCACGAGCAGCGGGCCGACCCCGAGCTGCCGCACGACGACGGCCGCGGCCAGCTGCCAGTCCCGCGCCGCGCTCGCGTGGCGGACCGCCTCGACGAACTGCCCCGCGTCCTCGAGCCAGACGGCGGCGCGCCGGTGCAGCTCCGCGCGGGAAATGGGACGCTCCCGGTCGAGCTCGCCCTGCAGCACCTGGGCGAGCATCGGGTGGTAGGCGAACCAACCGGGGGCGTGCTCGACGGCGGTGGTGAGGACGTTGCCGGTCGCGAGTCGGGCCAGGACGCCCTCGCCGTCCGTGCGACCGGTGAGGGCGTCGGCCAGCGCCGGGCAGACCCGGTCGACCACGCAGGTGAGCAGCAGGAAGTCCCGGACGTCGGGTGGCTGCGCGTCGAGCACGTCCTCCACCAGGTACCCGGTCAGCGCGGGATCCGCGCCCGGCAGTCCCGCCACGAAGGCGTCGGGCTCCCGACGCTGCTGCAACGCGACGGCCGACAGCCGCAGGCCTGCCGCCCAGCCCCGGGTCTGCTCCGCGAGCGCCGACAGCGTCCCGGCGGAGATCCGCACGCCGTGCAGCCGGAGCAGGTCGCCGGCCTCCTCGCGGGTGAACGCCAGGTCGGCGTTCCGGATGCGGACCAGGTCCCCCCGGAGCGCGTAGCGGTGCAGCCAGCCGGCGCCGTCGTCGCGGCTGAGCAGCACCAGCCGCAGGGTCCCGTCGGCGTGGCGGAGGACGAAGTCGATCTCGCGGTGGACCTGCCGGCTCGTCACGGCCTCGAACTGGTCCAGGACGAGCACCACGGGGACGGCGCCCGTGGCCAGGCTGTCGGCCAGGGTCGCGAGGAGGTGGTGGGTGACGCTGCCGCCGAGGAACGGCTCGGCCACCTCGGGTGGGAGCCGGACCCCGGCACGTCGCAGCGCGGCGATGACGTAGGCCCAGAAGACGCCCGGTGCGTCGTCGTCGGGGTCGAGGGTGAGCCAGGCGACCGGACCGGGCGGGCCGGCGGTCGTGCACCAGGACGCCAGGAGGAGCGTCTTGCCGGAGCCCGCCGCACCGCTGACCACGGTCAGCAGCCCGTCCACGCCGGAGGAGACCCGCTCGGTCAGGCGCGGCCGGTCGACGATCGGCGTGCGGATGTGCGGGGCCGCCAGCTTGGCGGCGAGCAGCGGATCGTCGGCGAGGGGCTGGTCCTCGATCGGGACGGCAGTGCTCATCGGCGAGCTCTCCCAGGGTGCGCGGCCGCGACGACGGTGGTCACCGTCGTCCCCCCGCCCGGCCCAGGATGGTCGCCCGCAGCGGCCGTGGCACCGGTCCCCAGGACCCGTGGTGCCGGGACCATCGACCCCGGCGGCATCACCCGCAGCGGACGACGCGAGCGGCTCCACCGCGGTCCGCGGCCCTGCCGACGGGGGTCGGCCCGCGGCCGGGAGGGCACCGGAGCGGGGGACCGCCGGCCGGGAGGGATGCGCCCGACGCCTACCGGCGGGACCGCAGCAGCGCACCCACGGCGCCCCCCACGAGCACCGTCATGGTCAGCAGCAGCCACATCGGCGCGGTGAACGTCGCGCTGAACAGGTGGATGGACACCCGGTCCCGGTTCTGCGCGATGAACACGGCGGTGACGAGCACGAGCAGGCCGGCCACGACCCAGGCCGGCCGGACGGCACCGGTCACCCCGCGGCGGCCCGTCGTCCGGGACGCGGTCGAACCGGTCATCGTCGAACCCTCCCTTCCGGCCTGCCGGGGCCGACGCTGCCGGTGCGCGGCACGGCGCGGGTCACCCGCCAGGGACGAGGTGGGGCCGTCCGACGCCGGCGTCGGCGGCGCGCTCCGCTCCTCTCCCGGGCCGGCCGGGACCGGGGCCCCGCACCTGCGTCATGCGGGAGGGGTGATGCACCGGCCGGACGAGCGGGGGAGCGTCGGCACGGCGGAGAGCCGGAGCCCGGTCGCGGCCGGCGCACCGCTCCGTACGGACCCCACCACCGGAGGAACCCGCAGATGACCGACACCCTCTCCACCGGCGCACCCGCCGGCGGCGGGCCGGCGCCCCGTCCGGCCGCGAGCGGTACGCCGGCCGGCGCCGAGCCGGCGAGCCCGGCCGTCGCCGCCCAGCACCGGCGGCTGCTGGGTTCGCTGCCGTTCGCCGACGACCGGGCCGTCCAGGACGCGAGACGTGGCTTCGTCGCCGCGCTGGAGCCTGGGGTCGTGCACGCCGACGGCCGCGTGGTCTGGGACAACGATGCCTACGCGTTCCTGGCCGGCGACGCCCCCGAGACGGTCAACCCGAGCCTGTGGCGCCAGTCGGCGCTCACCGCGATCCAGGGGTTGTTCGAGGTGACCTCGGGGATCTACCAGGTGCGAGGCCTGGACCTGTCGAACGTGACGTTCGTCGAGGGCGACCGCGGGGTCGTCGTGCTGGACCCGCTCATCTCGGCGGAGACCGCCGCGGCCGCGCTCGGCCTCTACCGGCGGCACCGGGGGGGACCGGCCGGTGACCGGTGTGGTCTACACCCACAGCCACGCCGATCACTTCGGCGGCGTCCGCGGGATCGTGCGGCAGGAGGACGTCGATGCCGGCGAGGTGCCGGTCCTGGCTCCGGAGGGCTTCACCGGGCACGCGGTCAGCGAGAACGTCTACGCCGGCCCGGCGATGGCCCGGCGGGCCGGGTACATGTACGGCGCCGCGCTGCCCCGCGGCCCCCACGGGCAGGTGGGTGCCGGGTTGGGGCAGACCACGTCGACGGGCACCTTCGGGCTGATCCCGCCCACGCTCGAGATCAGGACCACCGGCCAGGAGGAGACCGTCGACGGCGTCCGCATGGTCTTCCAGATGGCGCCGGGCAGCGAGGCCCCGGCCGAGATGCACGTGTACTTCCCGCAACGGCACGCCCTGTGCGCGGCGGAGAACGCCACCCACGTCCTGCACAACGTCCTGACCATCCGCGGGGCGCAGGTGCGCGACCCCCACGCCTGGGCCGGCTACCTGACCGAGGCGATCGACCTCTTCGGCGCCGACCTGGACCTGGTCTTCGCCTCGCACCACTGGCCCACCTGGGGTCGAGAGCGGTCGGTGGAGTTCCTCGGCCTGCAGCGGGACCTGTACGCCTACCTGCACGACCAGACCCTGCGCATGCTGAACCGGGGCATGACCGGTGCCGAGATCGCCGAGGCGATGGTGCTGCCACCGGCGCTGGAGAACGCCTGGCACGCGCGCGGCTACTACGGCTCGGTCAGCCACAACGTGAAGGCGATCTACCAGCGCTACATGGGCTGGTACGACGGCAACCCCGCCCACCTCTGGCCGCACCCGCCGCAGGCGGCCGCCCGCCGCTACGTCGCCTTCATGGGCGGCGCGGACGCCGTCGTCGCGCAGGCACGGGAGTACTTCGACGCCGGCGACTTCCGCTGGGCGGCCGAGGTCCTCGACCACGTCGTGTTCGCCGAGCCCGACCACGCCGCCGCCCGCGACCTGCTGGCCGACACCTACGAGCAGCTCGGCTACGGCGCGGAGAACGGCACCTGGCGCTGCGCGTACCTCTCGGGTGCGCACGAGCTCCGGCACGGCGGCTTCGGGACACCCGTGACCCCGGTGTCCCCGGACGTCGTCGCCCGGCTCACCCCCGAGCAGCTCTTCGACGCCCTCGCCGTCCGCGTCGACGGCCCGCGCTGCTGGGACGAGCACGTCACGCTCGACGTGGACCTCACCGACGTCGGCGCCCGGTACCGGCTGACCCTGCGCAACGGGGTGCTGACCTACACCACGGCCCGGCAGACGACGGTGGCCGATGCGGTCCTCCACGTCCCCACCGCGGGACTGCCGGCGATCGCGCTCGGAGGCGGGGACCCGGCCGACGCGGACCTGGAGGGGGACCCCGCGGCGCTGGGCCGGCTGAGGGCGGCCCTGGACGCCCCCGACCCCGACTTCGCCATCGTCACCCCCTGACCCGTCCCGGGACCCGGACGCCCCAGGGCCGGCGGATGCCCGGCGGACGACGACCGCTCACCGGCGCGCAGCTGCGCACGCCGCGCGCCGCGGCGGTCGCCGGCATCGTCTTCTCGCTGCTGCTGGGCGCCGCCCTCACCCTCGTCGCGCTGGCCTCACCCGACGAGCCGGCCACGGTCGGGTCGTGGCTCACCGAGTCACCGCGGCGCACCGCGCTCGTCGTGGCGCTGGCCCTGGTGCCGTTCGCCGGCATCGCCTTCCTGTGGTTCATCGGCGTGGTGCGCGACCGGCTCGGGGAGCGGGAGGACCGGTTCTTCGCCTCGGTCTTCCTCGGCAGCGGGCTGCTGTTCGTCGCGATGCTGTTCGCGGCGGCCGCCGTGGCCGGCGCGCTGGTCGCCGACGAGACGCTGCGATCAGGGGAGCCCCCCGGGCCGACCGTCCTCGCCCTCGGCCGGCGGGTCGTCGGCCTCCTGCTGCAGGAGTACGCGATGCGCATGGCCGCGGTGTTCACCCTGAGCACCGCGACGATCGCGTTGCGGACGCGGGTCGCCGCGCGGTGGGTGGGCCTGCTGGGCGTCGTCGTCGCCCTGGTCCTGCTGCTCGCCGTCGGCCGGACGCCGTGGGTCGAGCTCCTGTTCCCGGGGTGGGTGCTGCTGCTCAGCGTCGACATCCTGCGCCGGGGGCCGACGACGGCGTCGGGACCGGGGCGCGCGACCTCGTCCGGTCCTGCTGCCGGGGGCCCGCCGTCCCGCCCGCCCCGGGTGGACCCGACGTCCGGGTCCCGGCTCAGGACGGGGCGACGACGTCGCGGAACGTCGCCCGCGCCTCGTCGGAGCCGTCCAGGGTCCGGTTGACCCGCTCGACCACGCGCCAGCGCCCGCCGACGCGCCCCAGCCGCCACTCGTTGGCCGAGAGCCGGCCGACCCAGAAGCGGTCGGCGGCGGCGTCCCAGCGCAGGTTCATCGCGTGGTTCCAGGCACGGGCGGTGTCGCCGTCGACCTCGATCCGCGGCGGGGTGAGCACGTGCCCCATGCCGGCGCGGACGCCGCGCTGGTGCCCGCCGTCGATCATCCCGGCGATCGCCTCGCGACCCTCCCACCGGCCGTGCGGCGCGGCGTCGTAGACCCCGTCCTCGGTCCACAACCCGGTGACGGCCGCGGAGTCGCCGAAGTCGGCGGCCGGGCCGTAGGAGGCCACGAGCTGGCCGATCTCGACCCGGTCCTCGAGGTGCCGCAGCCGCGCGGCGAGCGCTGCCACGTCCGCGCTCGCCGATCCGCCGTCCCGTGGGTCCATGTCGTCTCTCCTCCGCGGGTGATGTCGCCCTGCGGTGCAGCCTGCACCCGGACGCGCCGCGGGCCGGACGACGACCCGGGGCGGGGCCCGCCGGCCGGGGCTGCAGCGGGCTCCCGGTGGTACGACATGCACACCCCCGGGCCGGGCCGGGCGGGAGCGGGTGCGCGACCGGTCAGGCCCCGGCGGTGGCGCCGCAGATCCCGCAGACCTCCAGGTCCCGGCGGCCCCACCGCGCGACCGGGACGAAGAACACGGTGACCTGCCGGGCCTCGCGCACCCGCGCCCACCGGGTGGTGTTGCCGCAGCGCGGGCAGGTGCGGACCCGGCCGGGTCCGAGGTCCCGCCGCCTGGTGCCGAAGCCGAACAGGAAGAACACGTCGCCACGCTAGGCAACGCCGCGGACGGCCGCTCCCCGGCGCACCGGTCAGACCGGGTCCCGCCCGGCGTCGCCGCCGTCGGGGGTGGGCTCCGCCGGCGCGGACGCGGCACCCTCCGCGTCCCGGCGCTCGAGGCGCTGGCGGATGGCCGCCACGTTGAGGGCGAGGTCCTCCAGCGCCTCGACCGCCCGGGTGGCCAGCGCGAACGTGAGGTTCTCGCGCCGCTCCTCGGGGCTGGGCCCGCGGCGGGCGCGCTCGCCCGTGGCGGCCGACCACGGCGACCCGCCCTCGCCCCCGGGGTCGCCGAACAGCTCCCGGAGCATCTTCTGCGCCCGGTCGAGGAACTCGCCGGGGTCGGGCCGGTCGCCTGCCATCAGGTCTCCTCGTCGTCCGTCGTCGCGACAGGGGCACCCGTCGCTCCCACTAGGGTGCCCGCCGGCGAGCGGCGCCACACGGGGTCCGGCCCGCGGGGACCGCCCGCCCGGGACGGATCGGCGACGGCAGCGAGGAGGACGGCGCGGTGGGCGAGCTGGACGGGCGCAGGGCGGTGGTCACCGGTGCGGGGCAGAACGTCGGGGCGGAGATCGCCCGGGTGCTCGCCGCCCGCGGCGCCACCGTCGGCGTCAACGACCTCTTCGCCGACCGGGCCGAGCGGGTGGTCGGGGAGATCCGCGCGGCCGGGGGCGAGGCCGAGCCGGTCGTGGCCGACGTGACGGACCTGGCGGCGGTGCGCGAGGCCTTCGCGCGGTTCGGCCCGATCGACGTCCTGGTCAACAACGCCGGCATCCCGGTCACCGGCATCGGCATGCAGCGGTTCGTGGACGAGGATCCGCGGTCCTGGCGGGCCTTCGTCGACCTCAACGTGTACGGGCCGCTGAACTGCACCCACACCGCGCTGCCGGGCATGCTCGAGCGCGGGTGGGGGAGGGTCGTCACCATCAGCTCGGAGTCCGCCCGGGTCGGGGACAAGCTCATCGCCACCTACGCCGCCTCCAAGGGCGCCGGCCCGGCGCTGATGCGCTCGCTGGCCAAGGAGGTCGGCCGCGCCGGGGTCACCTGCAACAGCCTCTCGCTGGCCACCCAGCACAACGCCGCCGTCGACGAGGGATCGGAGATGGCGCTCAAGCAGCTGCGGGCCTACGCCGTCCCACGGCTGGGACGGGCGGGCGACGTCGCCGCGGCCGTGGCCTGGCTGGTCGGCGACGACGCGGCCTGGGTCACCGGGCAGACGATCCCGGTCAACGGCGGCTACGCGACCAGCTGAGGGGCCAGGTGCCCAGGTCCCGGGGGACGCGGGGCCGGGTCGGTTCCGTGGTGCGGTCCTCGGGCGGACGGACGACGAGCTCCGCCCCGTCGGCGGCCATCGTCCGCTCGACGTCGCGCAGCACGCGCAGGCCGGCGTCGGTCGAGCGCACCTGCCGCAGGTCCACCACCACCCGGCGGGAGCCGCCGCGCACGAGGTTCTCGACGGTGCCACGCACCAGGTCGGCGCCCTGCACGGTGAGCTCGCCGGACACGCGGAGGGCGTCCCGGCGGACGTGGACGACCTCGGTCACCGCGCAGCTGTCCATGGCTGCACCCTGGCAGCCCCGGCCGCCGGCCACCGGCCGCTGGGACGGGTCGTCACGCAACCGCAAAGTCCACGCCCCCGACCGGCGTCGCGCGGGGAACAGCGGAGTCCGCCGGCCCGTTGGCCCGTGCGCGAGCGGAGGACCCCGCCGCCCACCGCGTCGAAGAGAGCCATGAGCCCCTATCACAGTCCCCAGGCCACCCGTTCCCGGCTCGAGCCGGGGGTGCGTGGCCGATGACCGAGGTGCTCACCCTGCTGCTGGGCGTGCTCGTGGTGCTGGCGATCACGGTCGTCACCGGCTACTTCGTGGCCCAGGAGTTCGCCTACATGGCGGTCGACCGGTCGACCCTGGCCGCGCGGGCCGAGGACGGTGACGCCGCAGCCGCCCGCGCGCTGACCGTCACCCGCCGCACCTCCTTCATGCTGTCGGGCGCGCAGCTCGGGATCACCGTCACGGGGTTGCTCGTGGGCTACGTCGCCGAGCCGCTGATCGGCCGGTCGCTGGGGTCGCTGCTGGGCGGGGTCGGCGTCCCCGCCGCGGTCGGGGTGGGCATCGGCGCCGTCCTGGCCCTGCTGTTCTCCACGCTGGTGCAGATGCTGTTCGGCGAGCTCTTCCCGAAGAACCTCGCCATCGCCCGGCCCGAGCCGGTCGCCCGCTGGCTGGCCGCCTCCACCGTCGTCTACCTCACGGTGCTCGGCTGGCTGATCCGGGTCTTCGACCACGCGTCGAACCTGCTGCTGCGGGCGCTCAAGATCGAGCCGGTGCACGACGTCGAGCACGCCGCGACCGTCCGCGACCTCGAGCACATCGTCGAGGACTCGCGCGAGAGCGGCGACCTGCCCGCGGAGTTGTCGATGCTGGTCGACCGCATCCTCGACTTCCCCGAGCGTGACGTCGAGCACGCGATGATCCCGCGCCCGCGGGTGGACACCGTCGCCGCCACCGAGACCCTGGGCCGGCTGCGCGCACGGATGGCCTCGGGGCACTCGCGCTACCCGGTCCTGGACACCGGTACCGGCGACGTGGTCGGCCTGGTCCAGCTGGCCGACGTCCTGGTGACCACCGAGCCCGACACCGCGCCGGTGACCGCCATCGCCCGGGAGTGCCCGGTCGTGTCGACGTTCACCCCGCTGCCCGAGGCGCTGCGCCGGCTGACCGGCGGTGGCGACCGGCTGGCCTGCGTGATCGACGAGTACGGCGGCTTCGCGGGGGTCGTCACGCTGGAGGACCTCGCGGAGGAGCTGGTCGGGGAGATCACCGACGAGCACGACGCCGACGTCGCTCCCGCGTACGTGCCGGTCGGGAGCGACGGCGTGTGGGAGATGGCCGGGGACGTGCACGTCGACGAGGTGGAGCGGGCGCTGCAGGTGGACCTGCCCCGCGGGCCCTACGAGACGGTCGCCGGCCTGGTCATCGCCGCGGCCGGGACCCTGCCCGAACCCGGCGCCTCGCTGACCGTCGAGCTGCCCCCCGACCCCGGCGACCTGGTCCGCGAGGACACGCCCACGCCTCGGTTGCTGCACGTCGAGGTGCTGGCCGTCGAGCGGCACGTGCCCTCCCGCGTGCGACTGGAGCTGCCCCGGGCCGACCGCGGGCAGGCCCCCCGATGAGCGGGAACCCCTGGGCGGTCGTCGCCGCGACGGTCCTCATCGTGGCGCTGTCGGCCTTCTTCGTGGCGGTCGAGTTCGCCGCGCTGGCGGCCAAGCGGCACCGGCTGGAGGAAGCGGCACCGGGCAGCCGATCGGCCCGCGCGGCCCTGCGCAACTCCTCGGAGCTGACCCTGCTGCTGGCCGGGTCCCAGCTGGGCATCACCGCGGCCACGCTGGCGCTGGGCGCCATCAGCAAGCCGGCCGTGCACCACTGGCTCACCCCGCTGCTCGGGACCTGGGGGCTGCCTCCGGTCGCTGCCGACGTCGCCGGGTTCGTCCTGGCCCTGCTGGTCATCACCTTCATCCACCTCGTGGTCGGTGAGATGGCGCCCAAGTCGTGGGCCATCGCGCACCCGGAGCGGTCGGCCACCCTGCTCGCCGGACCGATGCGTGCCTTCATGGCGGTGTTCCGGCCGCTGCTGCGGGTCCTGAACTCGGCGGCCAACGCCCTGGTCCGCAGGGTCGGCGTCGAGCCGGCCGACGGGGTGGCGGTCGGCCACAGCCCTGACGCGCTGCGCCACCTGGTCGAGCACTCGGCCAACGTCGGTGCCCTGGACGCGAGCTTCTCCGCCCAGATCTCCGGCGCGCTGGCCCTCGAGCGCATGACCGTCCGGGAACTGGTCGACCCCGAGGCGCCGCTGGCTGCGGTCCCCACCGACGCCCCCGTCTCCGCGGTGCGCGAGGCGACCCGGCGCACCGGTCACCTGCGCATCCTCATGGGCACGCGAGCGCGGCTGTCCGGCGTGGTGCACGTCCGGGACACGCTCACCGCGCCCGCGCAGGCGCCGGCGTCCGGCTTCGCCCGGCCGGTCGTCACGATGGACGCCGGGACCCGGGTGCACGCGGCGCTGGCCCAGATGCGGGAGAGCCGCAACCACCTCGCGGTGGTCACCGACGGCGGCGCGGTCCTGGGCGTGGTCACGCTGGCCGACGTGCTCCGCCGGCTGTTCCCCGAGCCGGCCGGTGGCTCCTGACCGGGCCGGTCCGGAAGCGTGTCGCCCGCGGGCACCCGACCGGGGAGGCTGGCGGCGAGCGGCTGGACCCCGCGGCGCTGCCCGCCCCGCGGCGTGCTCCGCGTCACAGACCGGGTGTTACTGGTCGGTAGGGTCCCGCTACGCTCCGCCCATGTTCCGCCGCCTGTTGCCCCCTGTCGTCGCGCTGTTCACCCTCACCGGGCTCGCGGCCTGCTCCGACGACGCCGCTCCGAGCGACGCCGCCGCCGACGACGCCGCCGGCGCCACGTCCTCGCCGGCGCCGCCGACCGGTGCCGCCGAGGAGGAGATCACCTGGGAGCAGGTCGCCGCCCCTGCCGACTGCCAGTGCAGCGACGCCTCGGAGTTCCACTACTGGATCCACCGCGGGGACACCGACCGCGTCGTCTTCTTCCTCGAGGGCGGTGGCGCCTGCTTCAGCGCCGAGACCTGCGCTCCGGGCGAGTCGGCCACCTTCAAGGCGAACCTGGCCGGGGACTCCCCGGACGGCCCGGGCGGGGCGGGCGGCGTCGGCGGCCTGCTGGACCTCGCCGATCCCGAGAACCCGCTCGCCGGGGCCAGCGTCGTGTACGTCCCGTACTGCACGGGCGACCTGCACCTGGGCGGCGCCACCCAGGACTACGGCGGCGGGGTGGTCGTGCAGCACGTGGGCCGGACCAACGCGACCACGGCGCTGGAGACCATGGCGCAGGAGTTCCCCGACGCCGCCGAGGTGATCGTGCTCGGGCAGAGCGCGGGCTCGGCCGGTGCCCCGCTCTACGGCGGCCTGGCCCACGACCTGCTGCCCGAGGCCCAGGTCACCGTGCTCGCCGACGCGTCCGGCGCCTATCCGGGCGACGAGGCCATCACCGGCGTCGTCGGCGGCCTGTGGGGCATCTTCGACCAGCTCCCGGACTGGCCGGAGGCCGCCGGTGACGCGCCGACGGCGTGGTCCCTGCCGGGCCTGTTCGTCCAGGCCGGCGAGCACGTGCCCGGCATCCGCCTGGCGACGATCAACACCGCGGACGACGAGGTGCAGCGCGCCTTCGCCGACCTCATCGGCTTCGCCGACACGCCGCTGGTCCAGCTGATCGACGCCAACACCGAGGCCATCGAGGCCGCCGGGGTCCAGCTCGACACGTGGCTCAGCCCCGGGACGACGCACGTGCTGACCGCGCGGGACGACGTCTACGAGACCGAGGTCGGCGGCACCCGGCTGATCGACTGGATCGCCGCCGTCCTCCCCGGCGAGGACGTGGAGGACGTGCGCGGCTGTTCGCGCGCGGTCCCCGGCAGGGGCCGTCCCGGGTACCCGGGACGGCCCCTGCGCCGTTCGGCGAGACGGGCCGGCGTGCGCCGTCGCACCCGCCGCGGGAGCGCCGGACCGGTGCCGGTCGCGGCCCTTGTCACCGTGTGGGCACTGTTACAGAGTTGCCGAACTGTCGACGGATCGCGGTCCGGGGCCTCCGGCGCGGCGCGGCAGGTGATCTCCTGGAGCGGCGTCATGACAGCGGTGCAGAGCGAGAGCGGGGTCCTGGCCGGCGACGACCGGATCCTCATCGACGGGGAGCTGCAGCACAGCGGCAGCGGTGCGTTCTTCGACGTGGAGAACCCCGCCCTCGGCGAGGTCGCCGGACGGTGCACCGACGGCACGCCCGAGGACGTCGACCGCGCCGTCCGGGCGGCCCGGCGGGCGTTCGAGCAGACGGACTGGAAGCGCGACGTCGAGTTCCGGCACCACTGCCTGATGCAGCTGCACGAGGCGCTGGAGGAGGAGCAGGAGCGGCTGCGCCGGATCGTCGTGACCGAGACCGGGACGCCGGTGATGGCCACGTACGGCATCCAGATCGCGCACCCGGTCGAGGAGTCGGCCCACTGGCCGCGGTTCGGGCGCACCTTCGAGTACCTGCAGGAACTCGGCACCGACACGGCCATGGGCATGAGCTCGCGCCGGGTGCTGCAGTACGACCCCATCGGCGTCGTCGCGGCCATCACGCCGTGGAACACGCCGCTCTACCTGAACATCGCCGAGTCGGTGCCGCCGCTGATGGCCGGCAACGCCGTCGTCCTCAAGCCCGCGCAGCTCACCCCGTGGATGGGCACGGAACTGGGCCGGATCGTGGCCGAGAAGACCGACATCCCGCCGGGCATCTTCAACGTGGTCGTCGGCGAGTCCAACGAGGTGGGCGGGGCGCTGGCCGCCCACTCCGACGTCGACATGGTCACCTTCACCGGCTCCACCGCCGTGGGCCGGTCGATCCTCGCCGCCGGCGCCTCCACGGTGAAGAAGGTGATGCTGGAGCTCGGCGGCAAGTCCAGCCTGATCGTCCTCGACGACGCCGACCTCATGGCGGTGCTGCCCACCGCGGCCGGCACCGCGTGCTTCAACTCCGGCCAGAGCTGCACACTGGCCAGCCGCATCCTGCTGCCGCGGGCGCGCTACGAGGAGGGCATCGCGATCCTCAAGGGCGCGATGGAGATGATGCCCTACGGCGATCCGTGGGACCCCAACAACATCCAGGGCGCCCAGATCAGCCGCACGCAGCAGCAGAAGGTGCTCGGGCTCGTCCAGTCGGCCCTCGCCGACGGCGCCCGGCTGGTCACCGGCGGCGAGGCGCCCGACCACCTGCCCGGCTACTTCACCGAGCCCACCGTCCTCGCCGACGTCGACCCCCGCTCGCGGATCGGCCAGGAGGAGATCTTCGGCCCGGTCCTCACGGTGACCCCCTACGACACCGAGGAGGAGGCGATCGCGATCTCCAACGACACCGTCTACGGGCTGTCCGGCGAGGTGGCCAGCGCCGACGAGGACCGGGCGCTGCAGGTCGCGCTGCAGATGCGCGCCGGCACGATGGTCGTCAACGGCGGCTCGTACTTCGGGCTGAAGACCCCGCTCGGCGGCTACAAGCAGAGCGGCCTGGGGCGCCGCAACGGCCACTGGGGCTTCGAGGAGTACCTCGAGATCAAGGCCATCGGCCTGCCGCTGCGCGAGAACGGCAACGGCCCCCGCGTCGTCGACTAGCGGCGGAGCCCGTCGGCCCCGGCGGGACCTCCCGCCGGGGCCGACGGCGCCCGGTGCCGGCTGGCAGGCTGGCCCGGCGCCGGAGATCGTCACGTGGTCGGTGACCGATGTCGGTGGCGTCCTCGTGCTCCTGGTGCTCCGGGACGTCTTCCACACGATCTGGCACCCGGGTGGCCGCGGTCGCCTCAGCTCCCGCGTCATGGCCGCGGTCTTCCGGGTGGGGCGGAGCCGGGGATGGCGCTCGCGGGCGGGGACCGGTCCCACCGGCCTGCTGCTGGTGGTCCTCACCTGGGTGGTGCTCGTGGTGATCGGCTGCGCGCTGGTCTACTGGCCGCACCTGCCGGGCGCGTTCTCCTTCGACGTCGGCCTGGTCCCGGCCGCGCGGGAGGACGTCCTCGACGCGGTGTACCTGTCCGCCGTGACCCTCAGGACCCTCGGCTTCGGCGACGTCGTCCCGGTGGCCGGCTGGCTGCGGGTCGTGGTCCCGGTGCAGGCGCTGGTCGGTTTCGCCCTGCTCACCGCCGCCGTCACCTGGGTGCTGCAGGTCTACCCGGCGCTCACCCGGCGACGTGCCACGGCCGTGCGGCTGTCGCTGCTGCGCCGGGTGGGAGCCGCGGACCTGGTGACCGGCCCGTCGACGCTGGCCGCGCAGCTGCTGCACGACGTCGCCGGCGAGCTGGTCCAGGTGCGCATCGACGCGACCCAGTATGCCGAGACCCACTACTTCCGGGAGGCCGATGCCGACGCCTCCCTGCCGGCGATGCTCGGGGTGGCGCTGGACCTCGCCGAGCGGGCGCGCACGTCCTCCGACCGCGACGTCCGTTTCGCCGGGGAGCTCCTGCACGCGGCGGTCGCCGACCTGCTGACCGTCGCGGACGAGGAGTTCCTGCGGGCCGGGGGTGACGTCCGCACCCGGTGCGCGGCCTACGCCGCGGCGCACGGGCACGAGGTCGCCACGGCGGCCTGAGCCCGGCGACCGCCCGGCTCGGGCCGCGTCGTCAGGCGGCACCGGGTGGCGAGCCGGCGGGGGTGCCGGCCACGGAGAGCAGCTGGCTGGCGGCCAGGACCACGACCTCCGTGACCGCCGTCGGCCAGCCGATGCGGCTGGCCAGCAGCCGGCCGGCCGACCGGGACCCGCGGACGGCCGCGAAGAGGACACCGCCCGGGCGGGCCGCCCGGAGGAGCCGCAGCGCGCGGGCGAACCGCAGGAAGGTCACGGCCAGGAAGACCATCTGCGCACCCAGAAGCGACGCCGGTCCCGGGCCGCCCGCAGCACGAACCCGGCCACGAACACCACCCAGCACAGCCGGCCGACGACGGTGAGGGTGGCCACCAGCCCCGCCTCCTGGGCGAGGACCTGCCCCAGCACGACCAGGACGAACACCGGCCCGAGCACGCCCATGGGCGTGTCCAGCCGCCGCGCCAACCCGTCCCGTTCCGGGGAGCCGGCCTCGTCCGGGGTGCCATCGGTGCGCATGCACGTCACCTACCCCGCCCACCGCGGAGCCGGCGGTCGACCGCCGGCGGAGGGCCGAGGGGGTTGATCGGCCCCCTCCGCACGGGGCAGGGTGTGAGCCACACCACATCGATGAGCGCGCCGTTGCGGAGGTCGCCGTGGAGGCACACGTCGGAGACCGGATCGTCGTCCGTTCCACCCACACCGGGGAGCCGGCGCGCACCGGCCGGGTGATCCGGTGCCACGAACCCGACGGAGGCCCGCCGTACGAGGTGGAGTGGGAGCCCGACGGGCACACCGGCCTGTTCTACCCGGCCGGGACCGCCACCGTCGTCCGCGAGCAGGACTGAGGGCCGGGGGATGGTCAAGGACACGGCCCCGGCCCCGGCCCCGCGAGCCGCCGAGCGGGTCCGCAACGTCGCCCTCGTCGGCCACGCCGGCGCGGGCAAGACCACACTGGCCGAGGCGCTGCTCGCGGCCTCCGGGGCGCTGCCGCGCGCCGGCCGGGTCGAGGACGGCACGACCTGCCTCGACGCCGAGGACGTCGAGGTCCGCCAGCAGCGGTCGGTCGGCTTGGGCGCGGCGACGATCGAGCACGACGGGCACCGCGTCACGCTGCTGGACACCCCGGGCTCCCCGGACTTCGTGGGCGAGCTGCGGGCCGGGCTGCGGGCCGCGGACGCGGCGCTGTTCGTGGTCTCGGCCGCCGGCGGGGTGGACGCGGCGACCGTCCAGCTGTGGGAGGAGTGCGCCGCGGTCGGGATGCCGCGTGCCGTCGTCCTCACCCAGCTCGACCGGTCCCGCGCCGACGTCGACGACACCGTCCGCGCCTGCCAGGCGATGCTCGGCGAGGGGGTCTTCCCGCTGCACCTGGTGCAGCGCGGCCCCGACGGCGGCGTCCGCGGGCTGGTCTCCCTGCTCGAGCCGCACCCCGACGCCCCCGATCAGGCCGAGGCCGACCGGCTGCGCGCCGAGCTCATCGAGGCGGTGATCGGCGAGAGCGAGGACGAGACGCTCATGGACCGCTACCTCGCCGGCGAGGAGCTCGTCGTGGCCGACCTGGTGGCCGACCTGGAGACCGCCGTCGCCCGCGGTCACTTCCACCCCGTGCTGTGCGTCGCCCCGCTGACCGGCGTCGGCGTGCCCGAGCTGCTGGACCTGCTCGTGGCCGCCTTCCCGTGCCCGGTGGAGCACGGCTGCCCGCCGGTGACCCGGCCCGACGGCCGCCCGGCGCCGGCGCTGAGCTGCGACCCCGAGGGCCCGCTGGTCGCCGAGGTGGTGAAGACGACGACCGACCCCTACCTCGGCCGGGTCTCCCTGGTGCGGGTCTTCTCCGGCACGCTGCGCCCCGACACCCCGGTGCACGTCTCCGGGCACGGGATGGCCGACCGCGGCCATCCCGACCACGACGTCGACGAGCGCGTGGGCGCGATCTCCTCGCCGCTGGGCACGGCGCTGCGCCCGGTCGCCGCCTGCCCGGCCGGCGACGTCTGCGCGGTCGCCCGGCTCACCTCCGCCGAGACCGGGGACACGCTGTCCTCCCCGGAGGACCCCCACCTCATGACCCCGTGGGAGCTGCCGGTGCCGCAACTGCCGGTCGCCGTGGAGGCAGCCTCCCGCGCCGACGAGGACCGGCTGGCCACCGCCCTGGCCCGGCTGGCCGCCGAGGACCCGACGGTCCGCGTCGAGCGTCGCCCCGACACCGGCCAGCTGCTGCTGTGGTGCGTGGGGGAGGGGCATGCCGAGGTGCTGCTGGACCGGCTGCGCTCGCGGCACGGCGTCGCCGTCTCCACCGTGCCGGTCCGCGTGCCCATGGTGGAGACCCTCGCCGGACCGGCCCGGGTGACCGGCCGGCTGGTCAAGCAGTCCGGCGGGCACGGCCAGTACGCCGTCGTGGTGGTCGAGGCCGAGCCCGGCCCGCCGGGCTCCGGCGTGGTCTTCGAGCAGCGGATCGTCGGCGGCACCGTGCCCGGGCAGTTCCACGGCAGCGTGGAGAAGGGCATCCGCACCCAGGCCGCCCGCGGGGTCAACGGCGACCGCCCGCTGGTCGACGTCCACCTGACCCTCGTCGACGGCAAGGCCCACTCGGTGGACTCCTCCGACGCCTCCTTCCAGTCCGCCGGCGCCCTGGCCCTGCGGGAGGCGGCCTCGGCGGCCGGCACCCGGGTGCTCGAGCCCTGGTGCGAGGTCGCCGTCGTCGTGCCGGGGGAGTACGTCGGCGCGGTGATGAGCGACCTGGCCACCCGGCGGGCGCGGGTGACCGGCACCGATCCCGATCCCGACCGCGACCGGACGACGGTGCGCGCCGAGGTCCCCGAGGTGGAGCTGCTCAGCTACGCCGGCGCGCTGCGGTCGGTCTCGCACGGCACCGGGTCGTTCACCCGCGCGCCCCTGGGCTACGAGCCCGCCCCGGCCAACCTGGTGGCCGCCGGCCTCGTGGCGGTGCCGGCGTAGGCCCCCGCGACCGCGACCGCGGCCGGTCCGGCCGGTCGCCGCGGGTCCTGCCCGGCGAGGACGGCGTGGGCGCCACGTGCGGACGACGGCGCGGGGGACACTAGCCTCGGCAGCGGACCCGAGCGGGTCCGCTGCGAGCGCGCGTCGGGCGGGAGGAACGGTGACGTCGTCGAACGGGTCGTCCCTGCCCGTTCCCCGGCCGGTGCCGGAGGCGGTTCCCGCCGTCGACCGGGTCGCCGACCGCAACCAGCTCCCCGAGCGGGTCTGGACCCTGCCCAACGCCCTGTCGGTGCTGCGCCTGCTGGGTGTGCCGCTGTTCCTCTGGCTGCTGCTGGGTCCCGAGGCCGACGGCTGGGCCGTCGTCGTCCTCATGGTCGCCGGGTTCACCGACTGGGCCGACGGGGCGCTCGCCCGCGCGCTGGGCCAGTACAGCCGGCTGGGGGCGCTGCTGGACCCGGCGGCCGACCGCCTGTACATCGTCTCGACGCTGATCGCCTTCGTGCTGCGCGACGTCGTGCCGTTCTGGGTCGTGGCCGTGCTCGTGGGCCGGGAGCTCGTGCTCGGCGTGATGCTGCTGGTGCTGCGCCGCTACGGCTACCCGCCGCTGCAGGTGCACTACCTGGGCAAGGCGGCCACCTTCATCCTCCTCTACGCGTTCCCGCTGCTGCTGCTCGCCGACGGCGACGGGCCGCTGGTCGCCGTCGTGCAGCCGGTGGCCTGGTCGCTGACCATCTGGGGCGGCGTCCTGTACGTCGCCGCCGGCCTGCTCTACGTCGTCCAGGTGCTGGGCCTGGTGGCCGCGGAGCGGCGGGCCGCCCGGGCGGTGCCGTGACCGCGCCCGTCCGGGGCGGCGGGCTCCGAGCGGCGGGCGCCTCGCTGCTGGACCAGGTGCTGGCCGAGACCCTGGATCCGGCCTACGAGCAGGCCGCCCGGGCGCGGGAGGAGAACCCGGCCCCGAGCCCCCGGCGCCGGGGCGGGGGCCGGCTGGCCGTCGCCCTCGTCATGGTCGCCGCGGGCGTGCTCGCCGCGGTCACCTACCACCTGACCGCCGTCGGCGCCGAGGGGAGGCAGGCGATCCGCGCCGCCCTCGTCGCCGACATCGGCAACGCGCAGGACCGCGCCGACGACCTCGCCGCCGAGCTCGAGCAGCTGCGTGCCGACGTGTCCCGCGCCCGCGAGGACGCGCTGGCCGCCTCCGACGAGGGCCGCCAGGCCCTCGACGAGCTGGACGCGGCCGAGCAGATGGCCGGCACCGTGCCCGTCACCGGGCCCGGCCTGCTGGTCACGCTCGCCGACGCCGCGGCGCCCGCGCAGGACGACCCGGTCGGCGGGGACGCCGAGGTCGACCCCCGGGGGCAGGTCCGCGACGACGACATCCAGCTCGTGGTCAACGCCCTGTGGGCCGCCGGCGCGGAGGCCGTGAGCGTGAACGACCAGCGGCTGGGTCCCACCACCGCGATCCGCTTCGCCGGCCAGGCGGTGCTCGTCGACTTCCGCCCGGTGACCAATCCCTACGAGATCCGTGCGATCGGGGACCCGTCGACCCTCCGCTCGGCCTTCCTCACCGTGCCCGAGGTGCAGTCGCTCGCGCTGATCGCCGAGTCCTACGGGCTCACCTTCGAGCTCGCCCAGCGCGACGACCTGTCCCTCCCCGCGGCCCGGACCCCGCAGCTGCGCGCGGGCGAGCTCGTCCCGGTCCCGGGCGACCTCGCCGGCACGGCGCCCGCCGGCGAGGACGCGCCGCCCGCGACCGAGGACGCACCGCCCGCGGGCACCCCGCCGGGGACCGCACCCACCCCCGACCCGGGTGCCGCCGATCCCGGCGCCACCCCCGATCCCGACCCCGGAGGCTGACCCTCGTGATCCCCGTCCTCGGGCTGGTCGTGGGGGTGGTGCTCGGCCTGGTCCTCGACCCGACCGTCCCGCTGTGGCTGCAGCCCTACCTGCCGATCGCCGTCGTCGCGGCCCTCGACGCGGTCTTCGGGGGAGTGCGCGCCCGGCTCGACGGCATCTTCGACGCGAAGGTCTTCGTGATCTCGTTCGTCTCCAACGTCGTCGTGGCCGCGCTGATCGTCTTCCTGGGCGACCAGCTCGGTGTGGGCGCGCAGCTGTCGACCGCGGTCGTCGTCGTCCTCGGCATCCGGATCTTCGGCAACGCCGCCGCGATCCGCCGGCACGTGTTCCGGGCATGAGCGACGCTCCGCGGCCCGGCGTCCCCGGCGGCCGCCCCGATCCCGACGACGAGATCCCGGCCGCCGGGTCGGCGGAGGAGCCCGCCGCCGGACCGGCGGACCGGGAGGACCCGGCCGGCAGCACCGAACCCGACGGCAGCACCGAACCCGACGGCAGCACCGAACCCGACGGCAGCACCGGACCCGACGGCAGCACCGGACCCGAGGGCAGCGGCAGGACCCGGCGCCGGCGCGACCCGGTGGCGGCCGCCCTCATCGGCGTCCTCACCCTGCTGCTCGGGTTCGCCTTCGCCGTGCAGATCCGGGTGACCGACACCGAGCAGGCGCTGACCGGCGCCCGCGAGGAGGACCTGGTCCGCATCCTCGACCAGCTGGAGGCCGACGAGGCCCGGCTGCGCTCCCTCCTCGCCGACCAGCGCTCCGCACTGCGCGAGCTCAACGACTCCGACAGCCGCGCCGACGCCGCTCTGGACGAGGCGCGACGCCGCGCCGACGCCCTCGCCATCCTCAACGGCACCGTCGCCGCCCGGGGCCCCGGACTGATCATGACGATCCGTGACCCGGCCGGCGAGGTGCGGGTCGCCGACGTGCTCGACGCCATCCAGGAACTGCGCGGGGCCGGCGCGGAGACCATGCAGATCGACGGCGTGCGCATCGGGGTGAGCTCCGCGGTGACCGGCGAACCCGGTGGGCTGCGGATCGACGGCGAGCCGCTCACCAGCCCCTACGAGATCCGCGTCATCGGCTCCCCGCAGGACATGGAGACGGCGATGAACATCCCCGGCGGCGTCGTGGACAACGTCAACCGCCGCGGCGGGAGCGTGGTCATCGCGCAGTCCGACAGCGTGCTGGTGGACGCGTTGCGGCCCCTGGAGACGCCTCAATACGCTGAGCCCGACGCCGACTAGAGAAACGACCCCCTCCTCCCCACGCCACGCCCCGCGCGCCGCGGGCCCCGGGAGGGGGCCACCCACCACCGAGGCCAGGAGCCCCGCCCCATGAGCGTGCCCGCCGACCGCCGCTACACCGACCAGCACGAGTGGACCCTCGTGCGGGAGGGCGAGGAGGGGACCGTCGTGCGCGTGGGCATCACCGACCACGCCCAGGACGCGCTCGGCGACATCGTGTTCGTGCAGCTGCCCGAGGTCGGCGCCGAGTTCTCCGCCGGGGACCCCATGGGGGAGGTGGAGTCGACCAAGTCGGTCTCCGACGTCTACGCGCCCGTCGCGGGCACCGTCGTGGCCGTCAACGAGGCGCTCGACGCCACCCCGGAGACGGTGAACGCCGACCCCTACGGCGCGGGGTGGCTCGTCGACATCCGCACCGGCGACGGCGACCCCACGTCTGCGCTGCTCGACGCGGCGGGCTACCAGGCGCTGGTCGACGGTTCCTGACCCGCCCGGGGGTCGCCGGCAACGGGCCGGGCCGGGGCCGCGGCGGGCGCCGACGGCGTGGGAGCCCACGGGTCACCCGGAGGCGGATCACTATGCTCGACGGTGCGTCCGCGCGCCCCCGGGAGGCCTCCCGGGGGCCGTGACCGTGACCCTGGACCTGCGGTTGACCCTCGGGTCCACCGCTGGTTCCATGACCAACGGCCCGCCGCGCCCCGTGCGGCGGCCGACCCACGACGGCACCGACCGGTCCGTCGTCCGCCGGCCGCCCGCGGCCAACCCCCAGGCCCGCGGCGGTGCCCCCTGCACCGGAGGAGACAGACGTGCACTGCACTCGTTGTGGACACAACAACCCCGAGGGCAGTCGCTTCTGCGCGCAGTGCGGCTCGGCCCTGGCACCGGAGCGGATCGGCGAGTCCACCAGCGTCATCCCCAAGGTCGGCGGGGAGGACTCCGGCGAGGTCGCCGAGGTCGCCGTCGAGACCGCCGCCGACGCCCACGCCGGCGCGGTCGAGTCCCTGCCGCCGGGCTCGGCGCTGCTGGTGGTCAAGCGCGGCCCCAACGCCGGCAGCCGGTTCCTGCTCGACCAGGACGTCACGACCGCCGGGCGTCACCCCGACAGCGACATCTTCCTCGACGACGTCACCGTCAGCCGCCGGCACGTGGAGTTCCACCGCGAGGGCGGGGGCTTCTCCGTGCACGACGTCGGCAGCCTGAACGGCACCTACGTCAACCGCGAGCCGGTCGACGTGGCCACCCTGGCCGGCGGCGACGAGGTGCAGATCGGGAAGTTCCGACTGGTGTACCTCACCGGCCCGCGCACCGGCGAGCCCTCCGCGCGCTGAGCCGGTGGCCGGAGCGCGAGCCCGCGCGTCCGGGGACGGCGCCGACGAGCACGTCTCCCGGCTCACGATCGGGGAGGTGCTGAGCGTCCTGCGCGACGACTTCCCCGACGTGACGATCAGCAAGATCCGGTACCTCGAGTCCGAGGACCTGGTCCACCCCGAGCGCACCGCGTCCGGCTACCGGAAGTTCTCCCCGGCCGACGTCGCGCGGCTGCGGTACGTGCTGGCCGCCCAGCGCGACCAGTACCTGCCGCTGCGGGTGATCAAGGAGCACCTCGACGCGCTGGACCGAGGCATGCCCCTGCCCGGAGCCGGCGGGCCGGCGGCCGACGCGGCGGGGGCCGTGGCCGAGGCCGGCGCGGGCGACGGCGCGATGACCCCCGAGGCGTTCGCCGCGGCCGCCGGGATGGACCTGGCGCAGCTCGCCGACTGCGTGCAGTTCGGGCTGCTCGCGACCGATGCCGACGGCCGGCACCCGGCGTCGGACCTGCCCGTCGCGCGGGCCGCCGCCGCGCTGGCACGGCACGGCCTGGAACCACGGCACCTGCGGGTCTACCGGACCGGTGCCGAGCGCGAGGCCGGCCTGGTCGAGCAGCTGGTCACGCCGGTGCTGAGGGCCCGGTCGGAGGACGCCCGGGCCCGGGCGACGGAGAAGCTGCGCGAGCTCGCCGGGCTGTCCGCGCAGCTGCACACCGCGTTGCTGGAGGCGCGACTCCGGGACCTCCTGCGCTCCTAGGTCGGGCGTACCGTGGTCGCCACAGGTCCCCGGGGCGTCCCGATCGCGTCGGCCCGGGACCCGATCAGCCGTACCGCCGCAGCCGAGGAGTCTCCCGTGCAGGAACTGCGTGTCGTCGGGGTCCGGGTGGAGCTGCCCGGCAACCAGCCGATCCTGCTGCTCAAGGAGACGCAGGGCGAGCGGTACCTGCCCATCTGGATCGGTGCGGTCGAGGCCGCCGCGATCGCCTTCGAGCAGCAGGGCGTGCGGCCGGCGCGGCCGATGACCCACGACCTGCTCCGCGACGTCGTCCGGGCGCTCGGTGCCACGCTCGAGGCGGTCAACATCACCGAGATGCGCGACGGGATCTACATCGCCGAGCTCGTGCTGGGCGAGGACCGCGTGGTCAGCGCCCGTCCCTCCGACGCCGTCGCGCTGGCGGTCCGCACCGGGGCGCCGATCTTCGGCGCCGAGACGCTGCTCGACGAGGTCGGGATCGAGATCCCCGACGAGCAGGAGGACGAGGTGGAGAAGTTCCGCGAGTTCCTCGACCAGATCTCCCCGGAGGACTTCGGCGCCGGCTCCGGCTCCGGCGGCTGAGGACCCCGCCCGCGCCGGGACCGGAGGGGCCGGTGTGACCCCGGGAGGAACAGTCGTCACACCCGCCCCGCCCGCACCGTCCCGGCTCCAGTGCAGCGGCAGCACCGCCGATACCCTCCCTTCGGGTCGAGTGCAGCGACACGCCGCCCCGCTCAGTTGACCGACCCCAGGGCCCGGCTTACCGTTCGGCGAACAACACCGGTGTGACACCGCCGTCCGTGGGTGCCGTACCGGGTCGCCGTCCCCGACCGGGGGCGGGACGCGGAGGAGGGACGCCGACGTGAGCGACCAGAGCACTGGCTCCCAGGGTCAGCTCTTCAGTGACGCCGCCGTCGGCGCCCCCTCGTACGACGAGGTGGACACCGACCTCGTCGGTTACCGCGGCCCGACCGCGTGCGCCGTCGCCGGCATCACCTACCGGCAGCTGGACTACTGGGCCCGCACCGGGCTGGTCGCCCCCTCGGTGCGCAGCGCCACCGGCTCGGGCACCCAGCGGCTGTACTCCTTCCGCGACGTCCTGGTGCTCAAGGTCGTCAAGCGGCTGCTGGACACCGGGGTCTCGCTGCAGAACATCCGCAAGGCCGTGGACCACCTGCGCAACCGCGGGATCAAGGACCTCGCCAACGTCACGCTGTTCTCCGACGGCGCCACCGTCTACGAGTGCACCTCCGCCGAGGAGGTCGTCGACCTGCTGGCCGGCGGGCAGGGCGTCTTCGGCATCGCCGTCTCCGGCGCGCTGCGCGAGCTGTCCGGCGAGCTGGCCGAGCTGCCGGCCGAGCGGGTCGACGGCGCGCCGGTGCAGGCCGACGACGAGCTGTCGCTGCGTCGCCGCCGCAAGGCGGTCTGAGCGGAGCCTGGGCCGGGCCCTCGCGCGAGGCGGACCGTCGGGCAGGTGGCCCGGCGATTGAGGTAGCGTCGCAGCAATGGCGGACGCTGCCCCGAGCCCCTCGTCGAGCCCCCTCCCGTCGCTGCGGTCGCTGAGCCCCGCCGGCTCCTTCGCCGGCCGGCACATCGGCCCCCGGTCGGCCGAGACCGCCGAGATGCTCGCGGCCGTCGGGTACGACTCGCTGCAGTCGCTGGTCGACGCCACCGTGCCCGAGGCCGTGCGCGACCGCCGCCCGCTGGACCTCCCGGCCGCCGCCGACGAGGCCGCCGTCCTCGCGGCGCTGCGCGAGCGGGCCGCCGACAACGAGGTCGTCACCTCCATGATCGGGCTGGGTTACTCCGGCACGGTCACACCGGCGGTCATCCAGCGGGTCATCCTCGAGAACCCCGCCTGGTACACCGCCTACACGCCCTACCAGCCCGAGATCAGCCAGGGCCGGCTCGAGGCGCTGCTCAACTTCCAGACCACCGTCGCCGACCTCACCGGGCTGCCCGTGGCCGGCGCCTCGATGCTGGACGAGGCCACCGCCGCCGCCGAGGCGATGACGCTGGTCCGCCGCGCCGGCCGGGCGAAGCCGGAGGCGGTGTTCGTCGTCGACGCCGACACCCTGCCGCAGACCCTCGCCGTGCTCGAGACCCGCGCCGCGCCGCTCGGCATCCGCCTGCACGTCGCCGACCTGTCCGGCGGCTGGCCCGCCGACCTGCCCGAGGCCGGCGCGTTCGGTGTCCTGCTGTCGTTCCCGGGCGCCAGCGGAGCGGTCCGCGACCACCGGGCGCTGGCCGCCGCGGCGCACGAGGCGGGGGCGGCCGTCGTCGTCGCCGCCGACCTGCTCGCGCTGACGCTGCTGGAGGCACCGGGGGAGTGGGGGGCCGACGTCGCCTGCGGCAGCAGCCAGCGCTTCGGGGTCCCGCTGGGCTTCGGCGGCCCGCACGCCGGCTACCTGTCGGTGCGCGAGGGGCTGGCACGGCAGCTGCCCGGCCGGCTGGTCGGCGTCTCCGTGGACGCCGACGGCGACGTCGCCTACCGGCTGGCGCTGCAGACCCGCGAGCAGCACATCCGCCGGGAGAAGGCGACCAGCAACATCTGCACCGCGCAGGTCCTGCTCGCCGTCATGGCCGGGGCGTACGCCGTCTACCACGGTCCCGAGGGGCTGGCCGGCATCGCCGCCCGGGTGCACCGCTGCGCGGTGGCGCTCGCCGGCTGGCTGCGCGCGGGCGGCCTGCAGGTCGCGCACGAGGCCTTCTTCGACACCGTGACCGTCGCCGTCCCCGGCCGCGCCGCCGAGGTCGTCCGCACCGCCGCGCAGCGCCGGGTCAACCTGCGCCTGGTGGACGCCGACACCGTCGCCGTCGCCTGCGACGAGACGACGACACCGGAGGTGCTGGCGCTGGTGGCCGAGGCGTTCGGCGTGCCGGCCGACGAGTCGGCGCTGGACGACGACGGTCCCGACGCGCTCCCGGCCGGGCTGCGCCGCACCACGCCGTACCTGACCCACCCGGTCTTCTCCGCGCACCGCTCGGAGACGGCGCTGCTGCGCTACCTGCGGTCGCTGTCGGACAAGGACCTCGCCCTCGACCGCACGATGATCCCGCTGGGCTCGTGCACGATGAAGCTCAACTCCGCCGTCGAGATGGCCGCCATCACCTGGCCCGAGTTCGCCGGCATCCACCCCTTCGCCCCGGCCGAGCAGACCCGTGGCTACCGCCGGCTGATCGACGAGCTGTGCGAGGGGCTCGCCGAGATCACCGGCTACGCGGCGGTCAGCGTCCAGCCGAACGCCGGTTCGCAGGGCGAGTTCGCCGGGCTGCTGGCCATCCGGGAGTACCACCGGTCGCGCGGGGAGGAGCACCGCGACGTCTGCCTGATCCCCAGCTCCGCGCACGGCACCAACGCCGCCAGCGCGGTCATGGCCGGGATGCGCGTGGTCGTCGTCGCCTGCGACGAGGCCGGCAACGTCGACCTGGCCGACCTGCGGGTCAAGGTCGACCAGCACGCCGGCCGGTTGGCCGCGATCATGATCACCTACCCGTCGACGCACGGGGTGTTCGAGACCGAGGTGCAGGACATCTGCGCCGCCGTGCACGACGCCGGCGGACAGGTGTACGTCGACGGGGCCAACCTCAACGCGATGGTCGGCCTGGCCCGGCCGGGCCGCTTCGGCTCCGACGTCAGCCACCTCAACCTGCACAAGACGTTCTGCATCCCGCACGGCGGCGGCGGTCCCGGCGTCGGCCCCATCGGCGTGCGCGAGCACCTGGTGCCGTTCCTGCCCGGGCACCCGCTGGCCGACACCGGCGGGCGCGGGCCCGCTGTCTCCGCCGCGCCGTGGGGATCGGCGGGCATCCTGCCCATCTCGTGGGCCTACCTGCGGCTGATGGGCCCCGACGGGCTGCAGCGCGCGACCGAGCACGCCATCCTCGCCGCCAACTACGTCGCGGCGCGGCTGCGCGAGCACTTCCCGGTGCTGTACACCGGCCGCGACGGGCTGGTCGCCCACGAGTGCATCCTCGACGTCCGGCCGCTCACCAAGGCCACCGGCATCACCAACGACGACATCGCCAAGCGGCTGGTCGACTTCGGGTTCCACGCGCCGACGATGAGCTTCCCCGTCGCCGGCACGCTCATGGTCGAGCCGACCGAGAGCGAGGACAAGGGCGAGCTCGACCGGTTCGTGGCGGCGATGGTGGCCATCCGCGGGGAGATCGAGAAGGTCGCCACCGGCGAGTACGACCGGGAGGACAACCCGCTGCGCAACGCCCCGCACACGCTGGCGATGGTGGCGGGGGAGTGGGGCCGGCCCTACCCGAGGTCGACGGCGGTGTACCCGGTGCCGAGCCTGACCGGCCGCGGCTACCTGAGCCCGGTGCGCCGGATCGACCAGGCCTACGGCGACCGCAACCTGGTGTGCTCGTGCCCGCCGCCGGAGGCGTTCGCCGAGCCGTCGGACCACGTCCGGCCGGCGGCCGCACCGGTCGCGCACGTCCCCGACCGGGGTCAGGGCGCTCCGGACGACCTGGGCACCACCGAGGACGTCGTCGGCGCCGGTCAGGCGTAGCCGCGGCCCCTGGGTCCCCGCCACGGCGGGGACCCGGGACGGGCGTCAGGCGCCGGCGAGCACCGGCACGAAGTCGCGGTGGTGGGCCACGGCCCGGCCGTCGGGCAGCAGCTCGCCGTCGTCGTCGAACAGGACGACGCCGTTGCAGAGCAGGCTCCACCCCTGCTCGGGGTGGCTGCTCACCACCGCGGCGAGGTCGCGCGCGTCGTCGTCGGCGGCGGGGCAGGGGCGTACGTGAGCGCACATGGGGATCACTCCCGATCGGCGGCGGGTGGGCCGCGTGATGACGGTTCGTGCCCGGCTGGTGACCGGATGACGAGAAGTGTGCTCCGGCTCACGTCCGGTGTCAGGTGTCCGGGGAACGGAGTCACCCTCCCGGGTTGGCGAGACCTGCCAGCGCGCCGCCGTCGCCTCGCGTCCGCCTTCGTCCCACGACCGTTATCCCCAACATCGTCGCCGCGGAGCGGCCGCGGGTGTCGCAGGGGAGGAGGAGCAGCGAGGACCGGTCAGATCTTGCGCAGCAGGACCCGGCGCACCGAGTGGTCCGCGGCCTTCTGCAGCACCGCCCGTGCCCGGGAGCGCGTGGGCACGATGTTCTCCCGGAGGTTGGGCACGTTGACCGACCGCCAGATCTCCAGCGCGGTCTGCCGGGCCTGCTCGTCGCTGAGGTCGGCGAAGCGGTGGAAGTAGGCGCCGGTGTCGGCGAACGCGGTGCGGCGCAGCGCGAGGAACCGCTCGACGTACCACTCCTGGATGTCGCTCTCGGCGGCGTCGACGTAGACCGAGAAGTCGAAGAAGTCCGACAGGAAGACCTCGGGCGCGCGCCCGTCGGCCCGCCGCCCGGCCTGCAGGACGTTGAGACCCTCGAGCACGAGGATGTCGGGCCGGTCGACGTCCTGGGTGTCGCCGGGGACGACGTCGTAGGACTGGTGGGAGTACAGCGGCGCGGACACCCGGCCGCGGCCGCTCTTGACCTCGGCGAGGAAGCGGATGAGCGCCCGCCGGTCGTAGCTCTCCGGGAAGCCCTTGCGACCGAGCAGCCCGCGGGCCTCGAGGACGGCGTTGGGGAGCAGGAAGCCGTCGGTGGTGACCAGGTCGACCCGGGGTGCCCCCGGCCCGGCAGCGAGCAGGGTCTGCAGCAACCGGGCGGTGGTGCTCTTGCCGACGGCGACGCTGCCGGCGACGGCGATGACGTAGGGGACCTTGGCGCTGGTGTCCCCGAGGAAGCGGTTGCGGGCCGCCCACAGCCCTCGACTCGCCTCGACGTGCAGGTTGAGCAGGCCGGCGAGGGGGAGGTAGACGGTCGCGACCTCGTCGAGATCGATGCGGTCGCCGAGGCTCTTGAGCTCGGCCAGATCCTGCTCGTCCAGCGGCAGCGCGGAGCCGGCCGCGAGCGCACGCCACGAGGCGCGGTCGAACACCGCATAGGGCGAGATGGCCCGGGTCCCTGCCGTCACGGCGCCCATCGTGCCGTCCACGGGCGGGGCGCCCACGCCCCGGGTCACCCGACCGGGGTGGGCGCGCGCCGGCACCCGGGTCGGAGGGGCGGGCGGACGGCGGACGGACGGCCGGGTGGCGTCTACTGTCGGCCGCGTGGCGCACTCCGGGCTGTTCGACTGCATCGAGCAGTACCACGCGGCCGCTCCGCTGCCCGACGGCCGCATCGAGCGGGTCGGCGGGCTCGACGTCCCCGTGGTCGCGCCCGCCTGGCCCTACCCCGCCCGCCCGCGTCCGGGGGGCGCGCCGGTCACCACCGACGACGTGCGGGCCGCGATGGGCCTGCAGGAGGCGTCGGGGCTGCCGGTCGCGCTCGAGTGGATCTGGGAGCGGTCGGGGGGCACGGCGGCCGCTGCCCGGGAGGCCGGCCTCACCGTCGAGTACCTGCCGCTGCTGGTGCTCGACACCGCGATGGAGCTGCTGCTGCCGCACGGGGTCCGGCTCTACCTGGTCGGTGCGGAGGACCCGCAGCTGCCGCGCTACCAGCGGCTGGCCGAGCTGGCCTTCGCCACCCCGTCCGGCAGCACGGGCGGCGCCGCCACCGTCGAGGAGCGGGTGGCGGCCGGCCCGCGCACCGAGGTGCTGCGCGAGCGGATCGCCACCGGGCGCACCGTGATGATGGTGGCCGTGGAGGACGGCGAGCCGGTGGCCGTGGGCTCGCACCAGCCGCTCGACGTCGACGGCCGCGAGGTCAGCGAGATCACCGGGGTGGCCACGCTGCCACGGCTGCGCGGTCGCGGTCTCGGGGCGGGCCTGACCTCGGCCCTGGCCGAGCACGCCCGCGAGACCGCCGACCTCGTCTTCCTCACCGCCGGCGACGACGACGTCGCCCGCGTCTACGAGCGGGTGGGTTTCGCCTGGATCGGCACGACCGGCGTCGCGGACCTGCCGTCCTGAGCCGACGCCGTCCTACTCCTGCTCGTAGCTGACGACCAGCGTGGCGCGCGCCAGCGTGTGGCCGAACAGGGTGAAGCCGTGGAAGGCCGCCGAGGCATCGGCGGGCACGCCCAGGTCGTCGGTGTCGAGCGCGTGCACGACCACGAAGTAGCGGTGCGGCCCGTGGCCGGCCGGGGGAGCGGCGCCCACGTACCCGGCGAAGCCGGCGTCGTTGCGCAGCTGCAGCGCCCCGTCCGGCAGGCCCGCGCCGTCCTGGCTGCCGGCGCCCGCGGGCAGCTCGGTGACCGAGGCCGGGATCCCGGTCACGATCCAGTGCCAGAAACCGCTGGCGGTCGGGGCGTCGGGGTCGAAGACGGTGACGGCGAAGCCGCGGGTGCCCTCGGGGAAGCCCGACCAGGACAGCTGCGGGGACCGGTCCTCGCCGCCCGCTCCCATGACGCCGCTGACCTGGGGCGCGGGCATGGTCCCGCCGTCGCGCAGGTCGCTGCTGGTGACCTCGAACGAGGGGACGGGCGGCAGGAAGTCGTAGGGGCTGGGCGGCACCGGGCGGTCGGCCATGGGAGCTCCTCGCAGGTCGTGGGGGGTCAGCTGCCGACCCTAGGAGGGAAGCGGCCGCGCGGCCTCCTGCAGGGACCCGCCGCCTCGCCGGCCGGGGGGAGCCCGCCGGTGGCGGGCCAGGAGGCGTTCATCCGTCACGGGGGCGTCGTCGCCGGTAGCGTCGCAGCGTGCTCGGCCTCCCCGACGGCATCCGTGCCTGCCTCTTCGACATGGACGGCGTCCTCACCCGGACGGCGTCGGTCCACATGGCCGCCTGGAAGCGGACCTTCGACGAGTTCCTGCGGGCCCGCGACCCGGGCGCCCCCGAGTTCACGCAGCTGGACTACAACCGCTACGTCGACGGCAAACCGCGGGCCGACGGCGTCCGCGACTTCTTCGCCAGCCGCGGGATCACGCTGCCCGAGGGGACACCCGACGACGGCCCGGGCGCCCCCACCGTGCACGGCGTCGGCCGGCGCAAGAACGTCCTGCTGCTGCGCGAGCTGGAGGAGCACGGCGTGGAGGTCTACCCCGGCTCGATCCGCTTCCTGGAGGCGGCGCGGGCGGCGGGCCTGGCCACCGCGGTGGTCACCGCCTCGGCCAACGGCGAGCAGGTGGTCGCCGCCGGCGGCTTCGGGCAGCTGCTCGACGCCCGCGTCGACGGCGTGGTCGCCGCGCGCGAGGGGCTGCGCGGCAAGCCCGCGCCCGACACGTTCCTCGCCGCGGCGCGGGCACTGGGCGTGCCGCCGGCGCAGGCCGTCGTCTTCGAGGACGCCCTGGCCGGGGTGGCCGCCGGGCGGGCGGGGGAGTTCGGGTACGTCGTGGGGGTGGACCGGGTCGGGCAGGCCGACGCGCTGCGCGGGCACGGCGCCGACGTCGTCGTCACCGACCTCGCCGACCTCCTGGACGGCACCGCCGCGGCGGCCCCGGGGGAGCGGGCATGACGGAGGGGCGGGCGACCTTCCCCATCGAGCCGTGGGCGCTGACCGAGATCGGGCTCGACCACGCCTCGCTGGGCACCCACGAGTCGGTGTTCGCACTGGCCAACGGGCACATCGGCATGCGCGGCTCCTTCGAGGAGGGGGAGCCGATCGTCGTGCCGGGCACCTACCTCAACGGCTTCTTCGAGGAGCGGCCGCTGCCCTACGCCGAGGCCGGCTACGGGTTCCCCGAGCAGGGCCAGACCGTGGTCAACGTGACCGACGGCAAGCTCATCCGGCTGCTGGTCGGGGACACCCCGCTGGACCTGGACTACGGCGAGGTGGTCGACCACCGGCGCACCCTCGACCTGCGCCGCGGCACGCTGCGCCGGGTCACCGAGTGGCGGTCCCCGGCCGGCCGCACCGTGACCGTGACCAGCACCCGGATGGTGTCGCTGAGCCGCCGGTCGATCGCCGCCATCGAGTACACCGTCGAGTGCACCGACGGCCGCGGCGACCTGTACGTGGCCGTGCAGTCGGACCTGCTGGCCAACGAGCCGGTCGACAGCGGCAGCGAGTCCGACGATCCGCGGGCCGCTGCCGCGCTGCGCCGACCGCTGCTCAGCGAGCTCGCCGTCGGCCGCGGCCAGCGGGCGGTGCTGGTGCACCGCACCCGGCGCAGCGGCCTGCGCGTGGCCGCGGGCATGGACCACGTCGTCGACGTTCCCGACACCGCCACCGAGGACATCGAGTCCGGGGAGGACCTCGCGCGGTTCACCCTCGCCGCCCGGCTGCCCCAGGGCCGTCCGCTGAAGCTGGTGAAGTACCTGGCCTACGGCTGGTCCTCGCGCCGGTCGGCCGCGGCGCTGCGCGACCAGGTGGAGGGGGCACTGGCCACCGCCAAGCTGGCCGGGTTCGAGCGGCTGGTCAGCGAGCAGCGATCGGTGCTCGACGAGTTCTGGGCCCAGGCCGACGTCCAGGTCGAGGGGGACGACGAGCTGCAGCAGGCCGTCCGCGTCGGCCTCTTCCACGTGCTGCAGGCCGGACTGCGCGCCGAGCGGCAACCCATCCCGGCCAAGGGGCTCACCGGTCCCGGCTACGACGGGCACACCTTCTGGGACACCGAGACCTACGTGCTCCCGGTGCTCACCTACACCGCACCCCACGCGGCCCGCGACGCCCTGCGCTGGCGGCACTCCACGCTCGACCTCGCCAAGGACCGGGCGCGGGAGCTGGGCCGGCAGGGAGCCGCCTTCCCGTGGCGGACCATCCGCGGTGAGGAGACCTCCGGCTACTGGCCGGCCGGCACCGCCGCCTTCCACATCAACGCCGACATCGCCGACGCCGTCGTCCGCTACTGGCACGCCACCCAGGACGACGAGTTCGACCGCGACCACGGCGCGGAGCTGCTGGTGGAGACCGCGCGGCTGTGGGCCTCGCTGGGGCACTTCGACACCGAGGACGGCTTCCGCATCGACGGGGTCACCGGGCCCGACGAGTACACCGCCGTCGTCGACAACAACGTCTACACGAACCTCATGGCGCAGCGGAACCTGCGCGAGGCCGCCCGGGCCGTGGCCCGGCAGCCCGAGGTCGCCGGCCGGCTGCAGGTGACCGACGACGAGGTGGCGCAGTGGGAGCGCGCCGCCCGGCTCATGCGCGTGCCGTTCGACGCCCGGCTGGGTGTGCACATGCAGTCGGAGAACTTCACCCACCACGAGGAGTGGGACTTCGAGGCCACCCCGCCGTCCTGCTACCCCCTGCTGCTGCACTACCCGTACTTCGAGATCTACCGCAAGCAGGTCATCAAGCAGGCGGACCTGGTGATGGCCCTCCACCTGCGGGGAGACGCCTTCACCCAGGAGGAGAAGGCCGCCGACTTCGCCTACTACGAGGCGCGCACGGTCCGCGACTCCTCCCTGTCGGCCGCCCAGCAGGCGGTCGTCGCCGCCGAGACCGGGCACCTGGATCTGGCCTACGACTACTGGGCCGAGGCCACGCTGACCGACCTGCAGAATCTGCACGGCAACTCCGGCCACGGGCTGCACATCGCGTCGATGGCCGGCGGGTGGACCGTGGCCGTCGCCGGGTTCGGGGGCATGCGCGACCACGACGGGAGGCTGCTGTTCGCCCCCCGGCTGCCACCGCGGCTGAGCCGGTTGCGGTTCCGCGTCGTCTACCAGGGGCGGATCCTCGAGGTGGAGATCGGGCGGGAGCAGGCGACCTACCGGCTGGTCGAGGGGGAGCCGCTGGACGTGCACCACCACGGCCGGCGGATCACGGTGGGGGAGCGGGAGCAGACCGTCGACATCCCGCCGGCCCCGCCGGTCGAGCCCGTGCGGCAGCCGCACGGCGCCGCTCCGCGCCGCCGCGCCCGCGCCTGATCAGCCGAGCAGCCACGAGCCACCGAGGAGGAGGCAGCCCAGGTCCACGGCGAGGAGGACGCCGACCCACGCGAGCGCGGGCACGCCGGTGAGGCGGGCCAGCTGGTCGGCGTCGGAGTCCCGGGCCGACCGCCGTCGCCGGGCGCGCTGCAGCTCGACGACCGTCTTGGGCGCTGCCAGCAGCAGGAACCAGGTCAGACCGGCGGCGAACAGCGCCTGACCGGACGGCGGCAACCACCAGGTGGCCGCGAGCACGACGGCGCCGGTCGCCAGGACCGACCACAGCCCGAACCAGTTGCGGATCTGCACGAGCAGCAGCGCGAGCAGCGCCAGCAACGCCCACAGCAGCCCCACCGCGTACCCGGCGGCGAAGAGAGCGGCCGCGCCGAGGCCGAACAGGGCCGGGCCGGTGTAGCCGGCCGCGCAGGTCAGGACCATGCCCGGACCGGTGGGCCGTCCGGCGGACACGGTCAGCCCCGAGGTGTCGGAGTGCAGCCGGATGCCGGCCAGCCGGCGGCCGACCGCGAGCGCCACCAGCCCGTGCGCGCCCTCGTGGGCGATCGTGACGACGGTGCGCGCCGGACGCCACAGCGCGGGGGTGAGGACGACGAGCAGCGCGGCGGCCGCCACGGCCAGCAGCCATTCGCGCGGCGGGGCGTCCACCGGGGTGGCGACACGAGCCCAGAACCGGCCGAGGACGTCCACGGTCGGCTCCCTCCTGGGCGGATCGGCGAGAGGCCCAGCCTCGCAGACGCAGCCGGCAGCCGACCGGGTGGTCCACCGTTATGCCCAACAGACTTCCTGTCAGCAACATCCCCGGCACACCGGTCAACGGCCCTGGGCAACACAGCCCTAGCTCCTCGACGATGCAACACGGACTTCCCGGGCGCCAATCCGCAACCAGCGGTTGCGCTATTGGCGGCGCGCGGCTAGCTTCATCGCAACCGATGGTTGCGGGAGGGCAGGTCATGGAGTTCGGCACGATCGAGCGGCAGCTGCACGTCGACGCATCCCCGGAGGTCGTCTTCGACGTGGTGAGCAGCCCGGAGCACCTGCGGCAGTGGTGGCCCGACGAGGCGGAGTTCCCGGCCGAACCCGGGGGGAACGGCCGGATCGGCTTCGGTGACCCGGGGCAGGGGCGGACCTGGGTCCGGATCACGGTCGTCGACGCCGTGCCCCCACGGCTGTTCTCCTTCCGCTGGACCCACGAGGAGGGGCAGGCCGCTGCGGCCGGCAACTCGCTCCTCGTCGTCTTCGAGCTCGAGCCGGCAGGGGAGGGCACGCTCCTGCGGATGACCGAGAGCGGTTTCCGGGAGCGCGGGTGGGACGAGGCCCGCGCTGCCGAGGAGCGCGCCGACCACGTCACCGGCTGGGACTTCTACCTCCCGCGGCTCCTCGCCTACGCCGCGGAGGTCGGGGCGCGGGCATGAGCGTCGCGGTGGACGACGCCCTCTGGTCGGCGGTCGGCGACCCCACCCGCCGCCGGATGCTCGACCTGCTGCTGAGCCGCGGGACCGTCACGGCGACCGGGCTCAGCGAGCACCTGCCGGTGACCCGGCAGGCCGTCGCCAAGCACCTCGCCGTCCTCGCCCGGGTGGGACTGGTGCACCCCTCGACCGCCGGCCGCGAGCGGCGCTACCGGGTCGACGAGACGCAGCTGGCCCGGGCCGTCGCGCAGCTGTCGGAGGTCGGCGCCGCGTGGGACGGCCGCCTGCAGCGGATCAAGGGGATGGCCGAGGCGATCCAGCGCGCCGCCTCCGCCGACCACGGCCGAGAGCACGACGACCGAGAGCACGACGACCGAGAGCACGACGACCGAGAGCACGACGACTGAGAGGACGAAGGAGGATGGCGGACATCCTGCACCGCCGCATCCGCTGGGACATCCGCCGGGACGGCGAGTGGACCATCGTGCTGTTCCGGCACGAGGGCTGGCGCGAGGAGGTCGAGTTCATGCACCACTGCAGCACCACGTGGGCCACCTACCTCATGAGCCTCGAGGAGCTGGTGGAGACCGGCCGGGGCGCCCCGGACCCGCGCGACGTCCGGATCAGCGACTGGCACTGACCTCCGGAGGGGACGTCAGCCGTCGGTCTCCTCGTGACCGGCTCCGCCGCTGCCCCCGCTGTCCTGCTCGGTGGTGTCACGGTCACCGAACCAGCGCTCGATGGGGCCGTGGGTGTCGTCCCCGCAGGCGGTCAGCGAACCCACGAGGACGAGGAGGACGAACGGTCGCTTCAGGTTCATGAGGTCGCGGTGCGCATCCAGGGGGCGTGCCGAACCTGCCGGTTCCGGCAGTTCCGCGCGGTCTCTCGTTGCCGACCGCCGTCCGGGGACGCCGGCCCTTCCCGCGCGGCGCCGGGGTCATCACCCGGTCAGGACGACCAGCTGCTGGGTCGCCCGCGTCATCGCGACGTAGCGGTCGACCGCACCGGCCACGCCGTCGCCCGGGCCGCCGGGGTCCACGAGGACGACGAGGTCGAACTCCAGACCCTTGGCCAGCGCCGGAGGCAGCGCCCTCACCCGCGGGCGTTCCCGGACGGGGGCCGTCCCGATGACGCACGCGGTGCCCTTGGCGTGGGCGGCCAGCCACGTGTCGAGCACCGCGTCGAGCTCGGCCACCTGCCCGTGCCGCACAGGGGCGCCGCCGCGGCGGATCGACGTCGGCACGTTGGCGTCGGGCAGCACGGCCCGGATGACCGGCTCCGCCTCGGCCATGACCTCTGCCGGCGTCCGGTAGTTGACCGTCAGCGACGCGAGCCGCACGTCCCGGAGGCCGGCCGCGGTCAACCGCTCCTCCCAGCTCCCGGCGAAGCCACGCCGGGCCTGCGCGCGGTCGCCGACGACGGTCAGGCTGCCCGACGGGCAGCGCCGCAGCAGCATCTGCCACTCCGCGTCGGTCAGCTCCTGGGCCTCGTCCACGACGACGTGGGCGAACGGTCCGGCGAGCCGGTCGGGGGCGGCGCGGGGCAGCGCGGCCTCGTCGACCAGGGCGTCGCGCAGGTCGGCGTGGCGCAGGCTGGTCATCAGGAGCAGCTCGGAGTCGTCCGCGGCGATCAGCTCGTCGACGACCCGGGACATGCGCTCCTTCTCCACGGCCACCGCCGCCGCCTCCCGCTGCCGCCGCTGCGCCGCCTCCCGGTCGCCCACCCGCGACCGGGCGGCGTCCAGCAGCGGCAGGTCGGCGACCGTCCACGCGCGCGCGTCGGCCCGCTGCAACCGCTGCACCTGCTCGGTGGTCAGGGTGGGCGCGCACCGGCGCAGGTAGGCCGGGACCGACCACAGGTCGCCCACGACGTCCGCCGGGTCGAGCAGCGGCCACGCGCGCTCCAGCGTCCGGCGCAGCTCGCGGTCGCGCTGCACCAACGCACGGACCCGGTCGGGCTCGACGTCCCCCTCGTGGGCGTCCACGACGACGTCGAGCACCGCCTCCCACACCTGCTCGCGGGCCTCGTTGTGGGGAGTTCCCGGGTCGGCGGCCGCGAAGGCCTCGGCCCAGTCGTCGGCGGTGAGCCGGACGTCGGCCCACGGCGTGCTCACGGTCGTGCCCTCGCCGGGCGGTTCCTCGTAGAACCGGACCGCGGCGTCCACGGCGTCGACGAGGGCGAGCGCGCCCTTGAGACCCGCCACCTCGACGTCGTCCTCCGGCGGCGCCGCAGCACCCCCCGGCACCAGGTCCCGGAGGGTGCAGGTGCGCACGCCCTCCTCGCCGAGACCCGGGAGGACGTCGGCGACGTAGGCCAGGTACGGCTCGTGCGGGCCGACGACGAGCACGCCGCCGCGCGAGGCGAGCGCGGGCTCGGAGTGCAGCAGGTAGGCCGCCCGGTGCAGGGCGACGACGGTCTTGCCGGTGCCCGGGCCGCCGTCGACGACCAGTGCCCCGCGCGATCCGGCCCGGATTATCGCGTCCTGGTCGGCCTGGATCGTGCCGAGGACGTCGCGCATGCGGTCGGACCGGGTGGTGCCCAGGCTCGCGATGAACGCGGACTGGTCGTCCAGCGCCGCGTGCCCCTCGAGCCCGTCGGGGGTGAAGACCTCGTCCCAGTAGTCGGTCACCCGGCCGCGGGTCCAGCGGTAGCGCCGGCGACTGGCCAGGCCCATCGGGTCGGCGTGCGTCGCGCCGAAGAACGGCCCGGCGGCAGGGGAGCGCCAGTCGACGAGCAGCCGCCGGCCCTCGCCGTCGGTGAGGCCGAGCCGGCCGACGTACACCGGCGGGGCGCCGTCGGCGCGCACCATGCGGCCCAGGCACAGGTCGAGGCCGAAGCGGCGCAGCAGGCGCAGCCGCGCCGTCAGCCGGTGCACCTCGAGGTCGCGGTCGAGGGCTGCCTGGCCGTGCCGCCCGGTGGCGCGGCGCTCGGCGTCGAGCCGGCCGGTGAGGTCCGCGACCGTCCGCCGGAGGCTCGCGGCGACGGCGGTGAGGTGGGCCTCGTCGGCGGCGATCAGCGCGGGGTCGGCCTTGGGGGACAGGTGGGCGGGCAGGTCGAAGACGCAGGCGGTGCCGGTGGTCACGAGGGCGGCTCCGAGAGGATGGGGTGGAGAGGACGCCGGGAGGCGCGTCCTAGCAGGTCAGGACGTCGGCCGGGCGAGTGTGCGGCAGCGCCCGGGTCTTGCCGCAAGCCCCCCGCTGCGCTATACGTTGGAGTGGGAGGACAGGGGTCCTCCGATCGCCGTTGTCCGCCGCAGCCGGACGAGCCCCCTCGCCAGGCGCCCCGGGCCGCCACGACGGCCGTCACCTCGAGCCCTCCGAAGCCGACCGGCGGGCATCCCGTCCGGCCGGACCGCCGGCGACGGACGGGAGGGGACCGATGCCGCTGTACCTGACGAGGTTCGGCTACACCCCGGAGACCTGGTCGAGGCTGATCGCCCGGCCCGAGGACCGTCGCGAGGCGGCGCGGGCGTACATCGAGTCGGTCGGCGGGCACCTCCACGGCTTCTGGTACGCGTTCGGCTCCCACGACGGGTTCACGCTCTGGGAGGCGCCGGACAACGTGTCCATGGCGGCCGTCGTCCTGGCGATCGCCGCGGGTGGTGCGCTCGACCCGGTCGAGACGACGGTGCTGCTCACGGTCGAGGAGACGCTGGAGGCGCTGACCCGCGCCGGCCAGGTGGGGTACCGGGCGCCGGGGACCTGATCGACCCGGACACCGGACCACTACCTGACATAATGTGCATTATCGGCGCTCGGGGACGATGCAGCCGACGCAGGACAACCGGCGCTGTCCCGGGTTCGGCGGCGCCGCGTCGTGCCGACGTCGACCCGGGCGACCTCCGCGCCGCCCGGGAAGCCGTCCGGACGTCACCCGGCCGGCACCGACCCTCCGCCGCGGAGTTCCCCCCGCGCGCCAGTTCCTCCCGCGCGCCACCGGCCCGGACCGCTGGCCGCCCGGTGTCCGACGTCCGCCCGTCGCCGATCCCACCGCCGATCCCGCCTCTTCGGTGCCCGACCCGCCGATCCGGGTCCACCGGGCGGGGTCGGCGATCGGTCCGAGGCGTCCGATCGCCACCTGGACCGCTTCCCCGCCACCCAGGGACACCACCCCAGTAACGTCACGGTGACGTAATTGGGGGTGATGTGAGGCGATCCGACGAGCGCTCCGGCGACGATCTCCTTAGGGTCGGAGGTATGCACCTCCGCCGTCCCCTCGCCACCCTCCTGACCGCCCTCGCCCTGTTCGGCGGCGGCGCCACCCTGACCGGCTGCGGCGCGGCGGGCGATGACCAGCGGGACGGCACGACCGACGACGAGGTGAACCAGGGGCCGGGGCCCGGCCCCAACTTCTCGGACCCGCACCGCGACGTCGAGCAGGGCGAGGACAACCAGGACCCGGACTGATCCACGGCCGGGCCGGTCGGCTCAGCCGGCGCGCTCGGAGACCCAGAGCCGGTCGAGCCGGCCCGTCGAGCGCACGAGCTCGGCGATGGAGCGCTCCAGTTCTGCCTTGGTCGGCCGTTCGCCCAGCAACGTCTGCACGTCCTCCAGCGCGCACCGCAGCTGGTACAGCCGGTCCTGCAGGCCGTCGAGCTCCGCGCGGGTCACCAGGACGACGTCACCGGACAGCCCGGCCTTCGCCGTGGCGTTGCGCTGCTCGTAGGCGCGCTGCCGGCAGGCCTGGCCGCAGTACAGCCGCGGGCGACCCACCGAACCCTGCTGCGGCAGCACCCGCCGGCACCAGCCGCACCGCCGCTGCCCCGAACTCCCCCGATCGCCGTCCGGACCCTGGCCCTCGCCCTCGAGCACGACGACGGGCCCCTGCTGATCTGCCACGGGAGGCACCGTAGACGCCGCCACCGACAGGTCCGGGGGAACACGCCCGACACTCCAGGCGGCCGCTGTGCCGGGCATCCGCGACGCGCCCGGCGAGGGCCTGACCAGCGTGTCGGCGCGTCGCACTAGCGTGTCGGGCGTGCCCCCGGCCCGTTTCGCGTTCCTCGACGCGCCGACCCCGCTGGCGATGGCGCACCGCGGCGGGGCGATCGAGCACGTCGAGAACACCATGCCGGCCTTCCGGGCCTGCGTGGACATGGGCTACCGCTACCTCGAGACCGACGTCCAGGTGACCGCCGACGGCATCCCGGTCGTGTTCCACGACCCGACGCTGGACCGCGTGACCGACCGCAGCGGCCGCCTCGACCAGCTGCCCTGGTCGGAGGTGTCGACCGCGCTCATCGGGGGACGCGAGCCGATCCTGCGGCTGGAGGACCTCCTCGACGCCTGGCCCGACGTCCGCTTCAACCTCGACGTCAAGGCCGCAGGTGTCCTGGCCCCCCTGGTGCGGCTGGTCCGCCGGATGCGCATGACCGACCGCATCTGCCTCGGCTCCTTCTCCGACGCCCGCATCGCCGCCGCCCGCCGCCTGTTCGGCCCCTCGGTGTGCACCTCGCTGGGACCGCGCGGGGTGGCCGCGCTGCGGTTGTCCTCCTACTCCCCGCGCGCCGCCGGCCTCGTCCGCATCGACGCGGGCTGCGCCCAGGTGCCCCTGCGGCTGGGCGGGCGCGCCCTGGTCGACGAGCGGTTCGTGGCCACGGCGCACGAGCGCGGGCTGCAGGTGCACGTGTGGACCGTCGACACCGAGGAGGAGGCCGAGGCCATGCTCGACCTCGGGGTGGACGGCATCATGACCGACCGCCCGTCGATGCTGCGCGCCGTCCTGGAGAAGCGCGGGCAGTGGGAGCCGCGGTGAGCCGGCGCGACTGGCGGCCGGGGACGCCGCCGCTGCCCGACCACCTGGAGCAGCTCCTCCGGCCCGACGACCCCGACTGGTTCGCCCGGGAGCTGGCCATCGCCGCTGCGCCGCCGTGGTGGTTCTGGCGGTTCGTGCTGCGCCGGTTCTCCTGGCTCGTCGGCCTGTTCGGCCGGGTCGAGGTCACCGGGAGCATCCCCGAGGAGCTGCGCCGGGGTCCGCTGCTGCTGGCTGCCAACCACATCGGCGACTTCGACCCCTTCGTCGTCGCCGTCGCGCTGCACCGGGTCGGCGTGGTCCCGCGGATCATGGCCACCGGCGGGATCCTGCGGGCACCCGTGGCCGGCCCCCTGCTGGAGCGCACCGGTGCCATCCGGGTCGAGCGCGGCACCGAGCTGGCCCGACACGCCGTCCGGGTCACCGAGGTGGCCCTCGTCCACGGCGGGCACGTGGTCGCCTACCCCGAGGGGCGGGTCGGGCTGGCCGCCGACGGCTGGCCCGAGCGCGGGCGCACCGGCATGGCGCGGATGGCGCTGGGCCTGGGGGTGCCCGTGATCCCGGTCAGCCAGTGGGGCGCCCACGAGGTCCTGCAGTACGCCAACGACTGGGGCAAGCTGCGCACCCTCGCCCGCGCCGTGGTGCGGCGCCCCGCGCTGCGGGTGCACGTGGGCCCGCCGGTGCGGCTCGACGACCTGCGCATGGGCCGGACCGGGGACGCCAACCGGGCGCGTTACCGCATCGCCGCGGCGATCACCCGCGGGCTGGTGCCCCTGCGCGCCCGGGAGCAGGACCGGCCGGCCTTCGTCGACCCCACGCGCCCCACCACCGCGGTGGCGGCGTTCCCCGGCGGCGTCGTGCCGGACGACCTCCCGTGAGCCGCGTGCCGTGAGCAGCGTGCCGTGAGCAGCGTGCCGTGACTGTCGCCACGGACGGCTCCTGCGTCGCCGGCTTCGTCCTGCCGGCCCTCCTCCCGAAGCGCCGCGCCGTCCTGGCCGCGGGCGACACACCCCCGGAGCGGTTGTGACTCCTCCCGACGACGCGGTGGCCATGACCGTGCCCGACCCCGACCGGCGCGCCCGGCAGCGGCCCACCGCCGTCCCGGCTGCCGGGAACCGGCGCAGCCACCCGGCGCCGGCGCACCTGCGCTTCTTCCACGGGCCGATGGACTGCGGGAAGTCCACGCTGGCGCTGCAGGTCGACCACAACCAGGCCCGCCAGGGACGCTCGGGACTGCTGCTCACCCAGGGCGACCGGTCCGGGCGGCCACGGATCAGCTCGCGGGTCGGGCTCAGCCGGGAGGCCGTCGAGGTCGACTCCACCACCGACCTGCGGCTGCTGGTCCGCAGCCACTGGGCCGACGGCCGCCGGGTGGACTACCTGATCGTCGACGAGGCGCAGTTCCTCGCGCCGGCGCAGGTCGACCAGCTCGCCGAGCTCGTCGACGAGTCGCACGTGGACGTCTGGGCGTTCGGGCTCACCACCGATTTCCGCACCCGCCTGTTCCCCGGCACCCAGCGGCTGCTGGAGGTGGCCGACGACGTCCAGCGGGTGCAGGTGGAGGTGCTCTGCTGGTGCGGCCTGCCGGGGCTGCTCAACGCCCGCGTCGTCGACGGCGCGCTGGTGCGGCACGGGGCGACCGTCGTCGTCGCCGACACCGCTCCGACGCCGGCGCCCGGCGAGCCGTCGGCCGACGCCGACGTGCACTACCAGGTGCTGTGCCGGCGGCACCACGTCCTCGGGCAGCTCGGCCCGACCGCTGCCGGGCCGGGGCAGCTGGCGCTCCCCTGATCCCCCGTCAGGAGGATCAGGGGGCCGCCGAGCGCCCGGATCTCCCTCCATGCGATGATGAGCGGCCGACGCAGCGGAATCTCTTCCGGAGTTCTGCCGTTGGTCCTTTCGAATCCGCCGTCCTGTGGGTATGTCCCGCCGGACGGATCGGGTCGTGACCGAGACACCACCAGCACGAGAGGACGGTGTGCCATGGGCGAGCGTTCCCTGCGGGGTAGCCGACTGGGCAGCGTGAGCTACGAGACCGAGCGGAACACCGCACCGATCGAGCGCCAGTACGTCGAGTACAAGTGCGCGTCGGGTCACCTGTTCTCGGTGCCCTTCGCCGACGACGCCGAGGTCCCCGAGACGTGGGAGTGCAAGTTCGACGGCGGCGCGGCGAAGCTCGTCGGCGGTGCCGAGCCGGCCCCCAAGAAGGTCAAGCCCCCGCGGACGCACTGGGACATGCTGCTCGAGCGTCGTTCCGTCGAGGACCTCGAGGAGGTGCTCGCCGAGCGCCTCGAGGTGCTGCGCGGGCGCCGCACGCGCGCCAGCTGAGCACACCCCGCACGTCGGACGGCCCCGGTGGGAGAACCCACCGGGGCCGTTCCGCGTCCCGGGTCGCTCGCGCGCCTGACGAGAGGGGCGGCTCAGGTCAGCGGGGCGGGTCGTCCCGCACGACCTCCCCCTCGATGACCAGCGGACGGTCCGGTGAGGACGACGAGGGGTGCGGCGCCGGGCCGGGGACGCTCTCCGCGCGGGCGCTGCGCACGTGCACGGGACCGCGCAGGTGCGCCGGCAGCCGGGAAACGAACAGCCGCGCGAGCAGGCCGCGCACCAGCGGCCGGGTGGGCGGCAGCAGGCACAGCAGGCCCACGAGGTCACCGAGGAAGCCCGGCAGCAGCATGAGCAGCCCGCCGACGGCGACGAGTCCGGCGTCGCCCAGGGCGCGGCCGGCCGGGCGGCGCTCCTGCGCGCGGGCCCGCAGCTCGGTCAGCGCGCGGGTGCCCTGCCGGCCGAGCAGCAGCAGGCCCAGGGCGCTGGTGGCCAGGGTGAGCAGGATCGTGGCACCCACGCCGATCCAGTTGGCGACCAGCACGAAGACGACCAGCTCGACCAGCGCGAGCACACCGGCCGCGGTCCGCACACGACGTCCCACGAGTTCCCTCCTCGGTGCGGGGCCGGAGCGGACCCGCACCCGGTACAACGCCCGAGCGGGCCGTCTTGCTCCTGAACTCAGGGGCGGGCTGAGCGCCGGGCACGCCGGCGACGCACGGTGCCGGGGACGGCGACCGACGCCAGCGCCCCCACGCCGAGTGCGGTCAGCAGCCACTCGGGGCCGGCGCCCAGCCGCTCGGCGAGGGTGCTGGAATCGCGCTGGGCGATGTCCTCCACGAACGTCGCCGGCACGAAGAGGTCCGACCGGCGCACCAGCGAGCCGTCGGGCGCCACGACGGCCGAGATGCCGCTGGTCGCCGCCACGACCACGGTCCGGCCGTACTCGACGGCCCGCAGCCGGCTCGCGGCCAGCTGCTGCTCGCTCTGATCGGTGAAGCCGAACGTCGCGTTGTTCGTCTGGACGACGAGCATCCCGGCACCGGCGTCGACGGTGTCGTGCACGAGCCCGTCGTAGACCACCTCGAAGCAGATGACGTCGCCCACCCGGGCGCCGCCGATGTCGAGCACGCCGACCTCGTCACCGGCGCGGAAGTCACGCCGCACGAGATCGACCTTGTCGGTGAAGAACCGGAAGAACGAGCGGGCGGGCACGTACTCGGCCAGCGGGACCGGGTGCCGCTTGACGTACGTCTCCCCGGGGCCGGTCTCCGGATCCCACACGATGCCCGTGTTGCTGAGGAAGCGACCGGGGCCCTGGACCACCGCGCCGACCAGGATCGGTGCCTCGACGGCCTGCGCTGCCCGGTCGATGGCCCGGGCCGCGTCGTCGTTGGTGTACGGGTCGATGTCGGAGCTGTTCTCCGGCCAGACCACGAGGTCGGGCTGCCGCTCCTCCCCCCGGTCCACCGCGGCGGCCAGCTCGAGGGTCTGCCGGACGTGGTTGTCCAGGACGGCGCGGCGCTGGGCGTTGAAGTCCAGCCCGACGCGCGGCACGTTGCCCTGGATCACCGCGACGGTCCGGGTCGGGCCGCCCTCGGTCGACGACCCCCCGGGCAGCGGCAGCCAGGCCAGCGCGCCGACCAGCGGGACGGCGAGCACGGCCACCACCGCCAGCACCGCGACGCGCAGCGGCTCGGGCCGCTCCAACGGGCCGGTGCCGCCCCGGCGGTCCGCAGCCCGCCAGGTCCGGGCCAGCGCGAGGACGGCGGCGGCCAGCAGCGTGCCGGTCAGGGCGACGGCGAAGCTCACCAGCGGCACCCCGCCGTACGCGGCCAGCGCGAGGAAGGGGCCGTCGGTCTGGCTCAACCCCAGCCGGCCCCACGGGAAGCCGCCCAGGAACCAGCGTCCCCGCAACGCCTCGTCGGCCACCCACAGGGCCGCCGCCCACAGCGGCCAGAACCGCAGGCGCGAGGTCACGGCCGTCGCCGCGCCGAGCAGCGCGAGGTAGGTGGACTGGAACACGGCCAGCGCGAGCCAGGGGAAGGCGCCGACGTAGACCCCGGTCCACGACAGCAGCGGCACGAAGAAGGCGAGCCCGAGCACGAAGCCGAGCCACGCACCGGAACGGGCCCGCTCCCCCCGAACGGCCAGCGCCAGCGCCGCGGGACCCAGGACGGCCAGTCCGTGCAGCGAGTAGCCGGGGAACGCCAGGAGCAGCGCGAGACCGCCCGCGACGGCCAGCGCCGTGCGCCACGGCCACCGGCGGCGTGCCGGCGCGGGCGCCGGGCCGGGACGCTCGGCGGCCGCCGGTGCGCTCGTCGCCGCTGCCGACACCCCGTGCCTCCCGGAACCGTGCCCGGACGTCCGGGCGGTGGCGCGCCGGCGGGCGCCGGCCGGACCGCCGCCGTTCGCCGCGGTCCCGGCCAGCATCCCACTGTGCGCCGGCCGGCCGGTGCTGCCACCGGCCGGGCGCAGCAGGCGCTCCGGTGTCCGGGGAAGCCGGAACGGGACCGGCCGGCGGCTACTTCCCAGGCCGTCCCGCCCGGCCGCGGGATGCGGTCGGCGGGTCGTTGTCCGGGAGGTGCGGGCGTACGGTCCGCACCGCGGAGTCGCCGCGCGCCCCTCGAGGCCGGGCGCGACCTCCGGCGGCCCGGCTGGTGCGGAGGTCGTCCCCGCGCGGCCGGGAGGGCGCGCACCTGCTCCCGAAGGGCACCCGACGGTGCCCGGACGGAACTGCAGCGACTGTAGGAGCAGCACCGGCGCGGGCGTCCCGCTGCGGGTCACCCGTGCCGGACCGTGACCCGATCGTCACCGCGCCTGTGCGGAGCTGACCGGTTCGCCGGCCACGACCAGCTCCCGGCACGCCGGCCGGGCACGGTGGGCCAGCACCTGCGACAGGCTGCCGTCGGTCGCCCACAGCGCCAGGTCGGCGGGGGCGCCGATGCCGAGCGGTCCGGCGGCGTGCTCGTCGCGGACGGCGTACCAGCCGCCGTGCGTGGCGGCGTCGAACGCGTCGAAGGGACGCAGGCCCGATCCGGGCGTGCGGTGGTCGACGGCGGCGTGCACGCCGCCCCAGGGGTCCATCGGCGTCACCGGCGCGTCGCTGCCGAGCGCCAGCACGACGCCGGCGTCGACCAGGTCGGCGAACGGGTTGCAGGCCAGCGCCCGGCCGGCTCCGAGGCGCTCGGCGTACATCCCCGCCGTCCCACCCCAGGCCGCGTCGAACGCCGGCTGCACGCTGGCCACGACGTCCCAGGCCCGCATCCGGTCCGAGATCCCCGGACCGACCATCTCCACGTGCTCCAGCCGGTGCCGGCAGGCCCGCACGGCATCCGCGCCGAGCTCCGCGACGACCGCTCCGATCGCGTCGAGCACCTGGGCGACGGCGGCGTCCCCGATGCAGTGGAAGCCGGCCTGGATCCCGGCCAGCGTGCATGCCCGGACGTGCTCCACCAGGGAGGCCGTCTCGAACCGGAGGGCACCGGCGGTGTCGGGCCGGTCGCTGTAGGGCGAGCCGAGAGCGGCCGTGTGCGAGCCCAGCGCGCCGTCGCAGAAGAGGTCACCCCCGGCGCCGGCCAGGCGCAGCTCGCGCACCAGGTCCAGCCCGCCGCGCTCGGACAGCTCCCCCCAGTACCCCAGCACCCGCGGGCCGGGCCCCTCGCCGGCCAGCGCGAGCAGGGCGGTGAGGTCGTCGGCACCGGACACCTCGGGACCGGCCATCTCGTGCAGGCTCCCGATGCCGAGCGCCACGGCGGCACGCAGCGTCGCCTCCTGCGCGGCGCGCCGCTGCGGGGCGGACACGGCTCCGTAGGCGGCCTGGCGCGCGGCGTGGTGGGCGTCGAGCCGCAGCCGCCCGTCGGCGCCGAAGCCGGGCAGCTCGGCGATGCCGGGGACGAGCTCGAGCAGCGCGGTCGAGACGGTCGCGGAGTGGACGTCGACGCGGGCGAGGTAGACCGGCCGGTCCCCCGCGACCGCGTCGAGGTCGGCGCGGGTCAGACCGCGCCCCTCCGGCCAGCCGGTCTCGTCCCAGCCGGTGCCCAGGACGACGCCGCCGGGCGTGCGCCGCATGTGGTCGGCGACCGACGCCACGGCGGCTGCGAGGCTCGACCTCCCGTGGAGGTCCAGACCGCTCAGGGCGAGGCCGGTCGCCGTGGCGTGCACGTGGGCGTCGACGAAGGCGGGGGTGAGCAGGGCTCCCTCGCCCGCCAGCGTGCGCGCGGCCCGGGGCGCGTCGCCGGCGGGACCGATCCAGGCGATCCGCCCGCCGACGACGTGCACGGCGCGGCCGGGGCGGTCGCCGACGGTCACGTCGGTCAGCAGCAGGCTCATGGCGACGAGCATGACCACCGGTTCCGGGTGTCCGGGCACGGCCCCTCCGGGTAGGCCCCCGGGATGCCGCCGCCCGAGCCGCTGCCGCACGGCGCGCGGCTGCGCGTGCGGCCGTGGACCACCCGGCGCGACGACCTGTGCCGGCTGACCGATCTCTACGGCCGCGACGAGGTGACCCGGTGGCTGGGCGGCGGGCCGTCGGTGACGCCGGTCGAGCTGGTGGAGCGCTGGCGCCGGGTGAGCGAGGTCGACCCCCGCTACGGCTGCTGGGCGGTGGAGGTGGCCGATCCGCCCCGCGTCGCCGGCACGGTGCTGCTCAAGCCGCTGCCCGGCGGGCTCGGGGAGGTCGAGGTGGGCTGGCACCTGCATCCGGACTCGTGGGGTCAGGGGTACGCGACCGAGGCGGCCCGCGCCGTGATCGGCCGGGCCTTCCGCGCCGGGGTGCCGGAGGTCTACGCCGTCGTCCGGCCGGGCAACGCGGCGTCGGCGGCGGTGTGCCGCCGGCTGGGCATGGAGCCGCTGGGACGGCTCCGCCGCTGGTACGACGTCGAGCTGGACGTCTTCCGGCTCGTGGCACCGGCCGTCGTGGAGTGAGGGGGTCAGTCCTTGCTCGCCCGCCGGCGCAGCCGGGCCAGCGGATGCGGCCGCTTGCTGCGCTTGCGCGTGCCGGTGTAGTCGGCGACGTCGAGGAGCTTCGCCTCCTCCGGCGTCGGTGCCGTGCCGCCGAGGTGGGCGGGCTGCCACCAGAGGTCGTCGGGGCCGGCCGGCTGCTGCGGATAGGTGCGCTGCGCGCGGTCCAGCAGCTCCTCCATGGCGGTGCGGGTGCGCGCCAGGAGCCCCTCCACCGTCTCCCCCGGGCCGGGGACGAGCTTCTCGCCCAGCAGCACGGTGACCGCGACGTCCCGCCGCAGCTGCGGCTTGTGGTGCTTGGTGGTGATCCGATGCCCGCCCCACACCGCGGCCGGCACGATCGGGACGTCGGCGTCGATCGCCATCCGCGCCGCGCCGGCCTTGAGGTCCTTGACGGTGAAGCTGCTGCTGATGGTGGCCTCGGGGAAGATCCCGACCACCTCGCCGTCCTTGAGCGCGCGCACCGCCGATTCGAACGCGGCCGCGCCGGCGCGCCGGTCGACCGGGATGTGCCCCATCGCGCGCATGAAGGGGCCGGCGAACCAGTGGCCGAAGACCGAGGCCTTGGCCATGAAGCGGACCAGCCGGCGCTGCGGCAGCGCACCGAGGCCGAGGAAGGTGAAGTCCAGGTAGCTCACGTGGTTGCTGCACAGGATCACGCCGCCGGAGGCCGGCACGTGCTCGGCGCCGCGGACGTCGAAGCGGAAGCGGAGCAGCCGGAAGACGATCAGCGTCAGGCGGACGACGAACCGGTAGGGCCGGTCCCGCGGGTCCGGCCGGCGCCCGTACAGGTCCGACCGGACGACGTCGCGCCAGCGAGCGGTGTGCATGGGCGGGACCCTAATCCGGCCGGCGGGCCGGCGCCTGGGACCGGTCAGTCCGCTGTGGTGACCTCGACCGCGGCCCGGACGACGGCGGTGAGGTCCCCGCTGTCGCGGTGCACCCGGCGCTGCTGGTCGGCACCGGTTCCGCGGGAGAGGACCGTGGCCACGCCGGCGGCGACCCGCTCCTCGTCCCCGGCCTCGGCGAGCGCCGGGCGGACGTGGTCCAGCAGTGCGGCGACCACGTCGGCCGCCGGCGCGGGCCGGCCGTCGACCGGCGAGACCAGCTCCCCGCCGAGCCCCGAGCGTGCCGCGCGCCACCCGGCCACGCGGACCACCTCGCTGCGGACGTCGGGCGCCGCGACGCCCGCACGCCAGTCCCGCGCGGCGGTCTCGACCAGCCCGCGGACCAGGCCGGCGTGGGTCACGGCGTCCTCGACGTGCAGCGCGACGTCGGCGATGCGGACCTCGACGGTCGGCCACTTCTCCGACAGCCGGGCGTCGAAGTAGACCATCCCCGTGTCCACGATCGTCCGGGTCGCCACCAGATCGGCGACGACGCGGGCGTAGTCGGCGGCATCGGCGAACAGCTCGGTCGGCACGGACGAGGGCCACCGGTTCCACGACTGCGACCGGAAGCTGGCGTAGCCGCTGTCCCGGCCCAGCCAGTACGGCGAGTTGCTGGTCAGCGCCGTCAGCACGGGCAGCCAGATGCGGATCCGGTTGAGGACCGCGACGCCCTCCTCCTGGTCGGCGACCGACACGTGCACGTGGCAGCCGCAGGTGAGCTGCTCGAGCGCGGTCAGGCCGAACGTCTCGGCCATGTCGGCGTAGCGCTCCCCCGGCGTCGTCACCGGCTCCACGCGCACCGGCGAGCTGGCCAGCGCCGCCACGCGGGCGCCCACCGCCTGGGCGGCCGCGTCGGCTCGGCCTCGCCAGTACCTCAGCTGCGCGGTCACCTCGGCGAGGTCGGTGCACACCCGGGTGCCCAGTTCGATCTGCTGAGCCTTCAGCTCCGGGACGAGGTGCGCGGCGGAGCCGTCGTCGTCGCCGCCGTCCCCGTCGTCGTCGCCGCCGTTCCTGGTCTCCCGGTCGTGCCGGCTCACCGTCTCGGCCTCGCCCCACCGGGCGGCGACCTCGAGGGCCTGGGGCCCCAGCGGTGTCGGGACCCCGGACGGGTCCACGACCAGCAGTTCCTCCTCGACACCCAGGGTCCGCACGGACGCGTCCTCCCCACGGGGGGCCGACGGCATGCAGGAGTCGCCCGATCGGTGCTCCGGCGCCGGAGGCGCCGTCCTTGTCAACGGCGAGGATCGACGACGAGAAACCGGCGGATTGTTGGGGATAACGGTAGACTTCCGTCATGGCACGTGAGTGGCAGCTCCCCCTGCCCGCGATGCCGGCGCCTCCGCCCGAGCGGGCGTGGCGGCGGCTGACGGCGCCCGAGGGCTACGAACCCCAGTGGCGGCGGCTGGTCGACGCCGCCCTGGAACTGGGGCTCGGCCCCGACGACCTGGCCGAGGACGGTCTCGAACCGGTGGCCGTGGCACGCGGCTGGCGCCCGGCGACCGTGACGCTGTACAGCAAGGTCGCCCGCTACGGCGGGGTGGCGCTGCCGGTGCCCAGGACGCCGGAGCCCGACCCGGAGACGCTCGACCTGCGCCCGCTCACCGAGATCCGCAGCGAGGACCCGGAGCACCTGCGCGCGGTGACCTGGTGCGCGCTCGCGCTGGGCTGGCCGGCCGCCGTCGGCCAGTTCCGGTCGCTGCGCCGCGAGCAGGTGCACCCCTCGGCCGGCCGGCTGGTGGTCCGCACCGACGACGGCGAGTGGGCGGTGCCCGGGGCCACGACGGCGTGGCACGCCTGGGAGACCGTGCGCGGCCGCTTCCCGGCGCTGGCCTCCAGCCCGTGGGTGCTGCCGGCGCTGCGGCGCGGCCCCGGGCTGGACTCGCGGATCGGCGGCCGGCTGTCCAACCAGGCGCTGCAGGTGACGTTCTCCAAGCACGCCGTCGGCACCGGGAACCACCTGCGGGCCACGGCCGGCCCCCGCCGTCGCGAGCGGGCCGCGGCGCTGGCGGAGGCCTACCGGGAGCTCTCCTACGACTCCTATCGGCGGCTGGCGCTGGCCGCCGGTGCGCCGCCGGTCAGCAGCCGGGGCGTGGTGCGTGCGGAGCGGGCGGTCGCCCGCGAGGCCCGCCGCGCCGGCTGACCGGCGTCCCCACGGGGTCAGAGGAGCGTGAGCTGCTCCGGCACCTCGGGGACCCGGGCGCCCGCGCGGGTTCCGGTCGCGGGGGCGACGGCGGCCTCCTCCCGGCGCTCCGGCCTGCTCCCGGCCGGGAAGGACGACTCGCCGTCGCCCGGGACGCCCGTGCCGCGCGCCGCTCCCCCGGCCTGCCGGTCCAGCCCGTGCGCCGCGAGCAGCGGCGCGACCTGCCCGGCCAGCCATCGCCGGTACTCGGCGGGCACGTAGGCGCCCCGGCCGTACAGCTGCCGGTAGCGCGACACCAGGTGCGGGTGCTCGCGGGCCAGCCAGGCGGTGAACCACTCGCGGGCGCCGGGGCGCACGTGCAGCGGCACCACGGTCACCCCGGTGGCGCCCGCCGCGGCGATGGCGCCGATGGCGGCGTCGAGGTCGGTCCGGCGGTCGGTGAGGCCGGGCAGCACCGGGGCGAGGAAGACCCCGCAGGGCAGGCCGGCGTCGGTCACCGCACGGACGAGGTCGAGCCGGGCCCGCGGCGAGGGCACGCCGGGCTCGAGGGACGCGTGCAGCTCCTCGTCCCAGATCGCCATCGAGATGCCGAGCCCGACCGGGACGTCCCGCGCCGCCGCGGCCAGTAGGGGCACGTCGCGGCGCAGCAGCGTGCCCTTGGTGAGGATCGAGAACGGCGTGCCCGAGCCGGCGAGCGCGCCGATCACCCCGGGCATCAGCCGGTAGCGGCCCTCGGCGCGCTGGTAGGGGTCGGTGTTGGTGCCCAGCGCGACGTGTTCCCGCGTCCACGAGGGCCGCGCGAGCTCCGTGCTCAGGACGTCGACGAGATTGGTCTTGACCACGACCTGCGTGTCGAAGTCCCGCCCGCTGTCCAGCTCGAGCCACTGGTGCGAGCCCCGGGCATAGCAGTTGTGGCTGATCACCCCGTTCGCGATGAAGTCGCCCGTCCCGGTGGTGATGTCGAACATCGGCAGGGTCAGTCCCAGCGGCTCGACGCTCGTCACGCGCAGGTCGGCGTCGCTCGTGACCGCGAGCCCCTCCACGCCGCACGTCCGGCGGATCGCCGGGTCGACCGCGTGGACGAAGCGGAGGTGCTCTCGCAGCCCGCCGCGGACGCGCACGTACTTCAGCGCGTTCGGCCGACGTCCGTCCTCGAGCACGGAGTCGAGACCACAGGCAGTCAGGGCGGTCCGTGTGCGGGACAGCATGTCGGGATCGGTGGTGCAGATCCGCAGGACGTTCGTGCTGCGACTCCCGTCGGCATCGAAGATCCCGGCGAGGAAGCCACGCTGCCATGCCAGCGACGGGCGCTCCGGCCAGGTGACGATGTCCTGGATCGCGGCGACTGCGGCCGCGGCGGAGGTGCGGATGGCCGTCATCGCCCGCCGGTTCTCTGTGGCGGGTGAGAACTCGTTGGTCTCCGTGCGGATGCCGGCCTCGGTCAGGTACTCCCGCGTCCGCTGGAGACCCTCGGTGTCGGCGAGCGCGAGCCGGAAGCGGTGCTGGTCGCCGTGTCGACGACCGGGACGGCTGTCGCGGTGGACCTTCAGGTCGGCGTCGCCGCGGATCATCCCGGTGAGGTACCCGCGGCGGTAGTCGGCGCAGGCGGCGACCGGGCGCGCCGACCGGCCGAAGCCGAGCAACTCGTCGTTCGTCGTCAGATGGGGGCGCTGGGCGGGACCGCCCATCGCCCCCGTGACGTGCTTCCACCCCCGAACGCTGAGGAACCGGTGGTCGCCGCTGGCCACGATCTCCGTCCCGTCGGCCAGGGAGACCCGGTACGCGGGCTTGACCGTGGACCAGTGGGCGAGGACCTCCGTCGTCACGTAGTGGCGGTAGGTGTTGCGCCGTTCGGTCCCGACGATCCGGTCGCCGATCCGCAGATCGGCGATGGGCTTCTGGCGGCCGTCCGCCATGAGCACCATCGTGTCCCCCGACAGGCAGTAGGTGCACGCATGGCTGCAGCCGCGGTAGGGGTTGATCGTGTGCCGGAACGGCATCGCCGAGCCCGCCGGGACGGCGTTGAGCGCCGACCGCGCCCGGACCTCGTGGAAGGTCAGCCCCGGGAACTCCGGCACCTCGACGCTGCGCAGCAGGCCGCGGATCGACGGCATGCCGGGCAGGGTCGACCCGTCGTCCAGGTCCAGCCGCTGGGCGTCCCACCGCACCGGCCCATGCGAACACACGTTCGACGCCCTGTCCAGCGCAGCGCGGTCATTTGGGGACCACGTCGGCCCGCACGAGCACCACCCCGTCGGCGGAGGCGGGCGCCGACGGGACGACCGTGCGGTAGGCCGCCAGCCCGGCTGCGCAGGCAGCCGGGTCGTCGTCGCCGCGGAGGGCGACCGCGCGGGCGCTCACGTGCTCCCCCGCGAGCCACAGCTCGACCTCCGCGGGCTCGGTGAGTTGCGCCACCAGGTCTTGCGTTCCGCCGCGCCGACGAGCACCCAGACGACCCCGTCCGCGCGGGCGTAGTGCACGACCAGCTCGTGCGGTCGGCCCGTGCGCCGGCCGGTGTACCGCAGCACCGCGAGCCTCCGCCCGGCCCGCCTCCCCAGCGGTGACCGCAGCACCGGGCGCAGCAACGGGTTGGCCAGCCGGTTGGTGACCGCGAAGCCCCGGGACACGGCGAGCAGGCTAGTGCCGCGGCCGCCGTCCCGTGATGTGCTCCGCGGCGGGCGGCAGGCCGTTGCGCCGGTGTCGGGCCGGGGGGCACCGTGACATCACCAGCAGCCTCGCGGAAGGGGCCGGTCATGCCCGACGACGTCCCGATCGTGTACTACCGGCCCGGGTGCCCGTACTCGACCGCGCTGCGCGCCCGGCTCACCCTCCTGAGGATCCCGCACCGCTCGGTGCGCTTCCGCGACGACGAGGAGGGCGCGGCGGCCGTCCGCGCCCACCACCCGCGGGGGTACGAGCTCTCGCCGACCGTGCTCGTCGCGGGCCGGTACCTGACCGACCCCTCGCCGCGGCAGGTCCGCGAGGCGATGGCTGCCGAGGGCTAGATGGGCGGGCGGTCCTCGAACACCGTGGACAGCACGACCGTCGTCCGCGTGCTCACGTTGGCCAGGGTGCGGATGTCGCGCAGCAGTTGCTCGAGCGCCTCGGTCGTGGGCACGCGGACCTTGAGCACGTAGCTCTCCTCCCCCGCCACCGAGTGGCACGCCTCGATCGCGGCCAGGTGCGCGAGCTTGCCCGGCGCCTCCTCGGCCCGGGCCACGTCGATCGGCGTGATGGCCACGAAGGCGATCAGCCCGACACCCAGGGCGGCGGCGTCCAGCGTCGCCTTGTACCCCGTGATCAGCCCTCGCTGCTCCAGCCGCCGCACCCGCTGGTGCACCGCCGACACCGACAGCCCCACCCGCTCGGCGAGCTCGGTGTAGCTGGCTCGGCCGTCGCGGGCCAGCGCGGCGAGCAGGGCCCGGTCGATCTCCCCCGGCGGCTCAGCCGGGGAGTCGGACGAGCTCACGGGGACCGTGGTTGACCGAACGCACGCCGTCGGCGGTGCAGATGACGATGTCCTCGATGCGGGCGCCGCAGCTCCCGGGGAGGTAGATGCCCGGCTCGACCGAGAACGCCATGCCCGGCACGAGCGGCAGGTCGTTGCCGGCGACGATGTAGGGCGCCTCGTGGGTGTCCAGACCGATGCCGTGCCCCGTGCGGTGGATGAAGTGCTCACCCCACCCGGCGTCGCCGATCACCCGGCGGGCGGTCGCGTCGACCTCCTCGGCCGCGACGCCGGGACGGACGGCGGCGGACGCCGCCTGCTGCGCCTCCTGCAGCACGGCGTACCACTCGGCCGTCCGGGCGTCCGGCTCGCCGCCCACGACGTAGGTGCGGGTGCAGTCGGACCGGTAGCCGGTGGCGAGCTCCCCGCCGATGTCGACGACGACGACGTCCCCGGCCTGCACGACCCGGTCCGACAGCTCGTGGTGCGGGCTGGCGCCGTTCGGGCCGGACCCGACGATGGTGAAGTCCACCCCGACGTGACCCTCGGCGAGGATGGCCGCGGCGATGTCGGCGCCCACCTCGGCCTCCGTGCGGCCCACGCGGAGGAACTCCCCCATCCGCGCGTGCACCCGGTCGATCGCGGCGCCCGCGGTGACCAGCTCGGCCACCTCGGCGTCGGTCTTGACCATCCGCAGCCGGTCGAGGACCGGCGTCGCCAGCTCCAGGACCGACCCGGGGAGCGCCCGCTGCACGCCCAGCGCGTGCTCGGCCCAGGTCCGCGCCCCCACGGCCACCCGCGCCGGCGCGGTGCCCAGCCGGCCGGCCGCCTCCCGCGCCAGCAGGGCGAAGGCGTCGTCGGTCTCGTCCCAGGCCAGCACCTGCAGCCCGAGCGCGCCGGCCGGGCTCGCGTCGACCATCGGCGCCTCCAGCCGCGGCACGACGAGGAACGGCTCCCCGCGCCGCGGCACCACCAGCGCGGTGAGCCGCTCCATGGCGTGCGCGTCGTAGCCGCTGAGGTAGCGCAGGTCGGACCCCGGTGTCACCACCAGCAGGTCCAGGCCACGTTCCTCGGCCACGTCCCGCGCGGCGCGCACCCGCCCGATCGTCACCAGTACCCCCGTGTCGCTGCTCACGGCCGGAGGATATCCGTGGGGCACGACCGATCCCTCGGACGCCCCGGCCCGTTACCGTGCCCGGTCGTGACGACGATGCTGCTCGACGCGGCCAGCCTGTACTTCCGGGCCTTCTACGGCGTGCCGACGAGCGTGACCTCCCCGGACGGCCGGCCGGTCAACGCCGTGCGCGGCTTCCTCGACATGACCGCGCGGCTGATCACCACGCACGGCCCCGACCGCTGGGTGGCCTGCTGGGACGACGACTGGCGGCCGGCGTTCCGCGTGGCGGCGCTGCCGTCGTACAAGGCGCACCGGCTCGCCGCCGAGGGGGGCGAGGAGGTCCCCGACGAGCTGGGCCCGCAGGTGCCGGTGCTCGTGGAGGTCCTGGCGGCGGCGGGTCTGGCCCGGGTCGGGGCGCCCGGCTACGAGGCCGACGACGTCATCGGCACCCTGGCCACGCGGGCCCGCGGACCGGTCGACGTCGTCACCGGCGACCGCGACCTGTTCCAGCTGGTCGACGACGCCCGTGGCGTGCGGGTCCTGTACACCAATCGCGGCATCACCGACATCGAGGTCGTCGACGAGGCGGCGGTCGCGGCGAAGTACGGCATACCGGGCCGGGCGTACGCGGACTTCGCCGTCCTGCGCGGCGATCCCAGCGACGGCCTGCCCGGCGTCTCCGGGATCGGCGCCAAGACCGCCGCGGCGCTGATCACCGAGTTCGGTGATCTCGCCGGCATCCGGGCGGCCGCGGCGCGCACCGTCGTGCCGAAGGCGCCGCTGACCGCCGCGGTGCTCAAGAAGCTGCACGCGGGCGCGGGATACCTGGATGCCGCACCGGTCGTGGTGGCCGTGGCGAAGGACGTCGACCTGCCCGCCGTGGACGGCGACCTCCCCCGCCGGCCGGCCGACGCGCGTGCGCTGGCCACACTGGCCGAGGCGTACGGCATCGGCTCCTCGCTCCGGCGCCTCGGTGCGGCGCTGGGCTGGCCGGCCGACGCCCTCGGGTGAGCGCGCCGGCCGGGACGGCTCAGCTGTCGGCCGGGCCCCACGTGTAGTCGCCGTCGTCGCTGGTGATCTCGATGGTGATCGACACCTCGCCCGCGCCCTCCTCGGTCCCGGTGCAGGTGTAGGTGTTGCCCACCTCGACCTCCATGTCGTCCGGGCAGCTCAGATCGCTGAGCGTCGTCCCGTACTGGCTGGAGTACTGCTCGGTGACGTCCCGCTGCACGGCGCCCTGCTCCAACACGGTCGTGTTGAACACGAACAGCGGCAGGATGATCGCCGCCGCCACGATCACCAGGCCGAGGACGACGAGCCCGACGATCAGCCCCGTCCTCGACTTCTTCGGCGGCTGGCCGTACTGGCCGGGGCCGTAGCCGGGCTGCTGCCCGTACTGGCCGGGCTGCTGGCCGTACCCCCCGGGCGCCGGCTGACCGTACTGGGGCTGCCCGTACTGCTGGCCCGGCTGGCCGTACTGACCGGGCGACCCGGCCGGCTGGCCGTACTGCGGCTGGCCGGGCTGGCCGTACCCACCGGGCTGGCCGTATCCACCGGGCGCCGGCTGACCGTACTGGGGCTGCCCGTACTGCTGGCCCGGCTGCCCGTACTGGCCCGGCTGGTTGCCACCCTGCGGTGGGTTGGTCATCGTCGCTCCCCGGTCGGACGGTGTTCTGCGTGCCGCCCCGCGGCAGGGGGCGTGCGCATTCTGCACCACCGCCGTCCCGGTGACGGGTGCCCGACGCGCAGGTCACCCGCCCGCGGCGACCGCCACCACACCGCGTCGCACGCGCGCGATCGCCGCGCGCGCCGTGGCGGCCACCGCGTCGTCGGCGGTCTTGCCGAGCTGGTCGAGCAGGTCGAGCAGTTGCCGCGCCCAGCGCACGAAGTCACCGCCGGACAGCTCGGTGCCGGCCTGCTCGGCGCCGGCGAGCACCCGGTCCAGGTCCTGGCCGTCGGCCCAGCGGTAGGCCGCCCAGGCGAAACCGAGGTCCAGGTCGCGGGTGTGCGGCACGCCGTGGTCGGCCTCGACGTCGACCAGCCGGGCCCGGATGCGGCGCATCTCGGCGATCGCCGCGGACACCTTGCCGGCCGGGACCGCGGGCTGGGCCGGCGTCTCCCTCCGCGCCTCGAACACGGCCGCGGAGACGGCGGCAGCCAACTCCGCCGGGGTCAGACCCCGCCAGGCGCCCGCCCTCAGGCACTCGGCGACCAGCAGGTCTGCCTCGGACCAGATCCGCGACAACCGGCGCCCCTCGTCGGTCACCACCGGGACGTCGTCCACGGCGGGGACGACGGAGGTGTCGGCCGGCACCAGCGGCACGACCTCCGGCACGAGGTAGCCCAGCTCCTCCAGCACGTCGCAGGTGCGGTCGAACTGGCGGGTGAGGGAGCCGGTGCGCTCGGCCATGCGCCGCTGCAGCGCGTCGGCCTCGGAGACGGCACGCAGCCACCGGTCGGCCGCGCGCACCCGCTCCTCGCGATCGGGCAGGGAGTGGACCGGATGCGCCTTGAGCGCCCGCCGCAGGTCGTGCAGCACCGGGTCGTCGGCGGCCGCCGAGCGGTGCTTGACCCGGCGGGCGCCCAGATCGTGCTCGACCCGGGCGTTGCGCAGGGTCGCGGCGAGGTCGCGTCGGGCGTGCGGGCTGCGGTGGTTGAAGTTCCGCGGCACCCGGACGCGCGCCAGCGCGGTCACCGGCGTCGGGAAGTCCACCGCGGCCAGCCGGCCGGCCCACTTGTCCTCGGTGACCACCAGCGGGCGCGCCTCGCCGCCCCCGCTCAGCCCGGCGTCGGGGACGCCGGGGTCCAGGACGACGGCCAGCCCCTGCCGCCGGCCCGAGGGCACCCGGATGACGTCGCCCGGGCGCAGCGCGGCCAGGGCCTCCGCGGCCTCCAGCCGGCGCTTGGCCTGCGAGTCGCGGGAGAGCTCCTTCTCCCGGTCGGAGATCTGCCGGCGCAGCTGCACGTACTGGGCGACGTCCCCGCCCTCGCTCGACATCTCCGCGGCGAAGCGCTCGGCGTCGCGCTCGTGCCGCGCCGCCGAGCGGGCCAGCCCGACGACCGAGCGGTCGGCCTGGAACTGCGCGAAGGAGGAGGCGAGCAGCTCCCGGGCGCGGGCCCGGCCGAAGCTGCCGACCAGGTTGACGGCCATGTTGTAGCTGGGCCGGAACGACGAGCGCAGCGGGTACGTGCGGGTGCTGGCCAGCCCGGCGACCACCGAGGGGTCCATCCCCGGAGCCCACACGACGACCGCGTGGCCCTCCACGTCGATGCCGCGGCGGCCGGCGCGCCCGGTGAGCTGGGTGTACTCCCCCGGTGTCACGTCGACGTGCGCCTCGCCGTTCCACTTCACCAGCCGCTCGAGGACGACGGTGCGGGCGGGCATGTTGATGCCCAGCGCCAGGGTCTCGGTGGCGAACACCGCCTTGACCAGGCCGCGGACGAAGCACTCCTCGACGGTCTCCTTGAACGCCGGCACCAGCCCGGCGTGGTGGGCGGCGATGCCGGCGAGCAACCCCTCGCGCCATTCCCAGTAGCCCAGGACGTGCAGGTCCTGCTCGGGCAGGGACCCGGTGTGCTCGTCGACGATCGCGGCGATCTCCGCCCGCTCGGCCTCGTCGGTCAGCCGCAGCCCCGCCCGCAGGCACTGGTCGACGGCGGCGTCGCAGCCGTTGCGGCTGAAGACGAAGGTGATGGCCGGCAGCAGGCCGGCGCGGTCGAGCCGCTCGACGACGTCGGGGCGGGCCGGCGGGCGGAACCGCGGCCGGGTGTCGAACCCCTCGCGGCGGCGGTTGCCCCCTCCCCCGCCACCCCAGGTGTCCAGCCGCCGCTCGTACTCGCGGACGAAGCGCACCAGCTCGGGGTCGACCACCGACGCGCCGCGCTCCCGGGTGGACAGCTGCCGGGGCTCCTCCCCCTGCTCGGCGGCGTGCGCCGCGGGGCGCAGGGAGAACAGGTCGAACACCCGGTTGCCGACCAGCATGTGCTGCCACAGCGGGATCGGACGCACCTCGCTGACCACGACCGTCGTGTGGCCGCGGACGGTGACCAGCCAGTCGGCGAACTCCTCGGCGTTGCTGACCGTCGCCGACAGCGACACGAGGGTCACCGACTGCGGGAGGTGGATGATCACCTCCTCCCACACGGCGCCGCGGAAGCGGTCGGCGAGGTAGTGCACCTCGTCCATCACCACGTACCCGAGCCCAGTGAGCGCCGGGGACTCGGCGTAGAGCATGTTCCGCAGCACCTCGGTGGTCATCACCACCACCGGCGCGTCCCCGTTGATCGCGTTGTCGCCGGTGAGCAGGCCCACCCGGGCCTCGCCGTAGCGCTCCACGAGGTCGGCGTACTTCTGGTTGGACAGGGCCTTGATCGGCGTCGTGTAGAACGCCTTGCGCCCCTCGGCCAGCGCCTTGTGGACGGCGAACTCGCCCACGACGGTCTTGCCGGCGCCGGTCGGGGCGCACACGAGGACGCCCGCCCCCTCGTCCAGCGCCTCGCAGGCCTGCACCTGGAAGGGGTCGAGGGAGAACCCGAGCTCCGCCGCGAACTCGGCGAGGGCCGGGTGCGCGCTCCGCCGCCGGGCAGCCGCGTACCGCTCAGCGGGGCTGGACATGGACCCCACGGTAGGCGCTCGCGGCCGGGCGCTCAGCCCGGACGGCGCCACGTCCGTCGCGGTGTCGCTGCGTCCTCCATTCCTGCCGCAGCTCGCCGCCGCTTTCGGCGGCGTTGTTGGGGATAACGGTCGACGACGTGACGGGTGCCGTCGGCGGTACCGACGGCGATCCGCTCAGGCCCGGCCGGCGCCGAGGACGTGCAGCGCGCCGGGCACGCACTCGGCGACCGCGGGCAGGACCGCCACCGGCTCGCCGTCCGCGTAGGTCGTCAGGCCCGGGGCGGCCAGCTCGACCCGGGCGGCGCGGTGCACGGAGACCGCCGGGTGCTCGACGTGGGTGCCGGCAGCAAGCCGCGGCCGGGTGCGCACCAGCTCCCGGCGGCTCACCGGGCCCACCACGGTGACGTCGAAGACCCCGTCGGCGGGATCGGCGGCCGGGCACACCCGCATGCCGCCGCCGTACCAGGCGGTGTTGCCGACCGCGACCAGCGTCACCGGCGCGGTCGTCGTCTCGCCGTCGAGGGTGAGGCGCACCTCGCGGGGGCGCAGCCGGGCGAGCTCGGCGAGGATCGCGACGTCGTAGCGGCGGGGGCCGCGGGGCCAGCGCAGCCGGTTGGCGCGGTCGGTCACGGCGGAGTCGAAGCCGCAGCACAGGACCGTGGCCCACCACCGCTCCCCCGTCCGGCCGGCGTCCACGGTCGTGGCCGTCCCGGCGCGCAGGTCCTCGACCGCCGCCGCCGCGGCGGCGAGCGGGTCGCCGGGCACGCCGAGGGCCAGGGCGAGGTCGTTGCCGGTCCCGGCGGGGACGACGGCGAGCGGGGTCGCCGTCCCGGCCACGGCCTGCAGGGCGGCGTGCGCCGCGCCGTCCCCGCCCACGGCGACCACGGCCGCCACGCCGCCGGCGACCGCGGCGGCTGCCTGCCGCTCGGCCTCGTCCCGCGTGGTGGCGGGCAGCACCCGGGGATCCACCCCGCCGGCGCGCAGCGCGTCGAGGACGCCGGCGGCCGCGCTCCGGGCGCGGCCGCGCCCGGCGGCGGGGCTGACGAGGACGGCCGCGGACGGCCCGGCGGGCACCGCGGGGTCAGCGCCGGGTCGGGGCGCGGCGGCCGGGTACCGGCTGCTCGTCCAGCGCTGAGGGGCTCGCGTCGAGGGCCGAGGGGGCGACGTCCAGCGGCGAGGCCTCGTCGTCGCCGAGGTCGTGGAAGTGCTCGGCCGCGGCGCGCTTGGCCCGCCGCTTGTCGACGAACCGGGCGATCTGGATGGCGAGCTCGAACAGCACGCACATCGGGGCGGCCATCAGCAGCATCGTGAACGGGTCCTGCGTCGGCGTGATGAACGCCGCGAACACGATGGTGAGGAAGAAGATCCAGCGGCGGCCCTTGCGCAGGGTGTCGTAGCTCAGGACGCCGACGAGGTTCAGGACCACGGCGATCAGCGGCAGCTCGAAGCTCACCCCGAAGGCCAGCAGCAGGGCGATGACGAACCCGATGTAGTCCTGGGCGGTCAGCGCGATGGCGACGCCGTCACCGGCCAGCCCGAGCAGCAGCGCCAGGCCCTTGGCCAGCGAGATGTAGGCGAGTGCCGCGCCCAGCGCGAACAGCGCCGAGCTGGCCGCGACGAAGGACACGCCGTAGCGCTTCTCGTTGCGCTTGAGGCCCGGGGTGATGAAGGCCCACAGCTGGTACAGCCAGAACGGGGCGGACACCACGATGCCGACGATGAACGAGATCTTGAGGCGGATCAGCGCTCCGCCGATCACGTCGGTGACCAGCAGCTCGCAGTCGCCGGTCGTGCCGCCGGTGCCCAGCGCCCGCAGGTCGCTGTCCAGCCCGCAGTACGGCGCCCGGATGAACTCCCCGAGGCCGTGGTCGTACCACCAGAAGGCGACCGCGGTGCCGATGGCGATGAAGAACAGCGCCTTGCCGATGCGGTTGCGCAGCTCGGTGAGGTGCGCGATGAGCGACATGGTGGCCGCCGGGTCCCGCGGCGGCCGGCGCTTCCGGCGTCCGCGGGGAGGGGCGGCCTCGCTCACGTCGTCGTGCCGGGTCGGGCGGGGCTCAGCGCGGCGTGTCGGCGGAGTTCGCCGCCGCGGCGCGCGCCCGCAGGGCAGCGGCCTGCGCCTCGGCCGCCCGCGCCTCCGCCTCGAGCTGGGCGGCGTGCGCCTCGGCCGCGGTCACACCGTCCGGGGTCGCCGGCGGGACGATCTCCCCGCGCAGCGGCGCCGAGGTCTGCGCCGGCTCCTTGCCGCGCACCTCCGACGCGCGGTCGGTGGCGCGGTCGTCGTCCTTCATGCCCTTCATCTCGCCCTTGAAGATCCGCAGCGAGCGGCCGAGGGAGCGCGACGCGTCGGGCAGCTTCTTGTACCCGAAGAGCAGCAGGACGGCCAGGATGATCAGACCGATCTCCAGCGGGCCGAGGTTCATCGGGTTCCTCCAGGGGTGGGTGTCGAGCAGATCCTACGCCGGGGCCGTCCGGCGGCCAGCCCCCTCAGGAGGGGGTCACCGGCTGTTCACCGGAGCGCCCGGCGCCCCGCGCCTGCACCGCCTGGGCCTGCGCCAGCAGCGGCGCGACCTCGCGCTCCAGGGCCTGCGCCTCCCGGCCCAGCCGCTGGAGCGCGCCGAGCACGCCGTAGGCGAGCCCGGCCAGGACGACCAGGCACAGCACCGGGACGGCGATCCAGACGACCAGCAGCACGCCCTCGACCCTAGCCGCCGGCGGCCGGGGCGGGCCCGTACCGGGCCAGCGCCGCCCGCGCGTCGGCGGCCACGGCGGCGGCCAGCTCCGCCGGCTCGTCCACCACGGCGCCGCCGCCCAGGGTCGCCACCAGACGGCGGGCCCAGGCCAGGTCGGCCGTCCGGACGGCGACGCCGAGCCCCCCGGGCGGGTCGTCGACCTCGCGGACCTCCTCCACCGGGTAGTACTCGGCCACCCAGCGCGCGTTGCCGGCCAGCCGCAGCCGCACCAGCGGCGCCTCGGGGCCGGGCCGGTAGACCCCGCCCTCGACGTCGCGCTCGTGCGCCTCCGGCGGCGGCGCGGCGGGCTCGTCGAGGACCACGACGTCGTCCACCCGGTCCAGGCGGAACAGCCGCACCCCCTCGGCGCGCCGGCACCACGCCTCCAGGTAGGTGTGGCCGTCGACCAGCAGCAGCCGCATCGGGTCGACGGTGCGCTCGGTCCGCTCGTCCCGCGTGGGGACGTAGTAGTGCAGGTGCAGCGCGCGGCCGCGCTCGAGCCCCTCCCGGACGACGGCGAGGGCCTGCTCGCGGGCGTCCACCGACAGCGCCACCGGGGTGACCCGCTCCCCCGCGTGCCCCGCCACCGCGGAGATCTTCGCCAGCGCCCGGCTAACGGCCTCGCGCTCGGCGAGTCCCGGCGACTCCAGCAGCGCGCGCAGCGCGACCACCAAGGCCACCGCCTCGTCGGTGGTGAGCCGCAGCGGCCGCACCATGCCGGCGGTGAAGGTGACGCGCACCCGGTCGCCCTCGAACGACAGGTCGATCAGGTCACCGGGCCCGTGGCCGGGCAGCCCGCACATCCACAGCAGCTCCAGGTCGCGCCGCAGCTGCTTCTCGGGGACGCCGAAGTCGCGGGCGGCCTCGGCCAGCGGCACGCCGTCGGGCCGGGCGGTCAGGTACGGGATCAGCGACAGCAGCCGCGTCATCCGCTCGGTCGTGCCGGGAGCGGTCATCTCGGCTCCCCCATCGCCGCCAGCCCGGTCAGCCGCTCGACGACCGCGTCGCGGACCGCCTGCGGGGACTCCACGAGCACGTCCGCGCCGTAGGCGGCCAGCTCGTCGGCCAGCCGCCACGGCTCGGTGGTGCGCAGCTGCAGCAGGTCGTCCCCGTCGGCGGCCGGGCCGAGCGGGGTGGCCCGGCGCCGGAGCCCCACCGCCGCCCCGGGGCGGGCGCGGACGACGACGAGCTGCTCCTCCCCGCCGTCCTGGCGGGCCACGAGCGCGGCCAGGTCGAGGTCCGGCGGGGGCTCGAAGGCGCCGGCCGGCCCGCTCACCCGCGGCGCGCCGACGACCCGGGAGAGCCGGAACACCCGCGGGGCCTGCCGGTCGAGGTCGTGGCCGACGAGGTACCAGCGGCCGTGCCAGGCGACCACACCCCACGGCTGGACCCGGCGGTGCGCCGGGGCGCCCTCGTCGGGCCGGCGGTAGTCGAAGGCGATCTGCCGCCGATCACGGGCGGCGGTGTAGCAGGGCTCGAAGGCCGGTTCGTCGGAGTCCAGCCGCGGGCGCACCGGCAGCGACCGGGCGGGGTCGACGTCCACGCCGGCGGCCTTGAGCTTGACCAGCGCGCTGTGCGCGGCGCCGGCCAGCTGAGCGGACTCCCACAGCCGCAGCGCGAGGCCGACCGCGGCGGCCTCCTCCCCGGTGAGCGTGAGCTCGGGCAGCTCGTAGTCGGCGCGGGCGATGCGGTACCCGTCCTCGGTGTCGAACGCGCTGGTCCGCCCCGTCTCCAGCGGGACGCCCATCTCCCGCAGGTCGGCCTTGTCGCGCTCGAACATGCGCTTGAAGGCCTCGTCGGCCCGCTCGGTGCCGTCGTCGGCCTCGTAGCCGGGCACGGTCGCCCGGATCCGGGCCGCGCTGACGTACTGCCGGGTGCCGAGCAGGGCGATGACCAGGTTCACCAGCCGTTCCGCCCGCTTCGCCGCCACGGGCCCAGGCTAGTCATCCCCGCACTCCCCGCTCGGCGGACCGGTGCCGGATCGGCCCCGGTGCAGGGGCCCCGCGGCGAGCCTGGAAGGCGCGGGGGGCCGGCGGGTCCCTACTCTGCCTGCCGTGGGGGACGAGCAGACGACCGCGAGCCGGATCCGCTGGCGACGGGGCACCGTGACCGCCGTCGGCCGCACGTGGCGCGACGCCGTGGAGCTCACCGCCGACGTGCCCGGGGACGGCGCCGTGCGTTCGCTGGCGCACCCGTCGATCGTCGGCCACCCGGAGGTCGGCGACGACGTGCTGCTGAACACGACGGCGTGGGCGCAGCGGCTGGGCACCGGGGGCTACGCGCTCGTCGTCGCGCTGCCCGACCGGCTGCCGCCCGACCCGACCGGTCCCGGGCACCTGGTCAAGGCGCGGTACACGCCGCTGCAGGTGAGCGTGCAGGGCGTCGACGAGCAGGACACCGAGCACCACGCCGTCATCGCCGAGGCCGACGACCTCGACGGCATGCCGGTCGTCGTCGCCGACCTGCACTCGGCGCTGCCGGCGGTGCTCATCGGGGTCCTGGCCACCGACCCCGACCTGCGGGTCGCCTACGTGATGACCGACGGGGGCGCGCTGCCGGCCGGCTTCTCCCGCACGCTGTCGGCGCTGCGGCCGTCGCTGGCCGGCGTGGTGACCGTGGGCCAGGCGTTCGGCGGGGACCTGGAGGCCGTCACCGTGCACACCGGCCTGCTGGCCGCGCGGCACGTGCTGCGCGCCGACGTGGCGATCGTCAGCCAGGGGCCGGGCAACCTGGGCACCGGCACGCCGTGGGGCTTCTCCGGGGTCGCGGCCGGCGAGGCCTGCAACGCCGTCGCCGTGCTGGGTGGGCAGGCCGTCGGCGCTCTGCGGATCTCCGACGCCGACCCGCGGCCCCGGCACCGCGGGGTCTCGCACCACTCGCTGACGGCGTTCGGGCGGGTCGCGCTGGGCGGGGTCACGCTGGTGGCGCCGCGCGGCCTGGGGTCGGAGCTCGGCCGCCAGGTGGAGGAGGACCTGGCCGGCCAGCCCGAGCGCAACCCGGTCGTCTGGATCGACGTGGACGGGCTGGAGGAGGCGCTGGGGCTGTCCCCGGTGCCGCTGTCGACGATGGGCCGCGGCTACGACGAGGAGCGGCCCTACTTCCTCGCCGCGGCTGCGGCCGGGCGCTACGCCGCCCTCCGCGTCCCGCTCCCGGCCGACACCGAGGTGACCGCGGCCGGCTGAGGACCGAGCGGAGTGCGGGAGTCGAGGAATCCTCGCCTCGCGCACTCCGCTACATGCTCGCGATGAGCTTGTCCACGCGCTCGTCGACGGACTTGAAGGGGTCCTTGCACAGCACGGTGCGCTGCGCCTGGTCGTTGAGCTTGAGGTGCACCCAGTCGACGGTGAAGTCGCGCCGCTTCTCCTGCGCCCGGCGGATGAACTCGCCGCGCAGCTTGGCGCGGGTGGTCTGCGGGGGCACGTTCTTGGCCTCGAACACCCGCGGCTCGTGCGCCACCCGGTCGACGGCGCCGTTGCGCTCGAGGAGGTAGTACAGGCCGCGGCGCCGGCTGATGTCGTGGTAGGCGAGGTCCATCTGGGCGATCCGCGGGTGCGACAGCGGCAGGTCGTGCCTGGCCCGGTAGCGCTCGATGAGCTGGAACTTGGCGGCCCAGTCGATCTCGCGCTCGATGAGCGAGAGGTCACCGCCGTCGACGGCCTTGAGCACCCGGCCCCACAGCTCGAGCATCTGCCGGTGCACCGGGCCGAAGCCCTCCCGGTCGACGAACTCGGTGGCGCGGGCGTGGTACTCGCTCTGGATCTCCAGCGCCGACATCTCCCGGCCGTTGGCCAGCCGGACCTTCCGGCGGCCGGTCATGTCGTGGCTGATCTCGCGGATGGCGCGGATCGGGTTCTCCAGGGCCATGTCCCGGATCGGCAGGCCGGCCTCGATCATCCGCAGCACGAGGTCGGTCGCGGCGACCTTGAGCAGCGTCGTCGTCTCGCTCATGTTGGAGTCGCCGACGATCACGTGCAGCCGCCGGTAGCGTTCGGCGTCGGCGTGCGGCTCGTCGCGGGTGTTGATGATGGGGCGCGAGCGGGTCGTGGCGCTGGAGACGCCCTCCCAGATGTGCTCGGCCCGCTGGCTCACGCAGTAGATGGCTCCGCGCGGGGTCTGCAGGACCTTGCCCGCGCCGACGATGATCTGCCGGCTGACCAGGAACGGGATCAGCACGTCGGCCAGCCGGCTGAACTCGCCGTGCCGGCCGACCAGGTAGTTCTCGTGGCAGCCGTAGCTGTTGCCGGCCGAGTCGGTGTTGTTCTTGAACAGGTAGATGTCGCCGGTCACACCCTCCTCGGCCAGCCGCTGCTCGGCGTCGACCAGCAGGCCCTCGAGGATCCGCTCACCGGCCTTGTCGTGCACGACGAGCTCGGTGATGTCGTCGCACTCGGCGGTGGCGTACTCGGGGTGGCTGCCGACGTCGAGGTACAGCCGGGAGCCGTTGCGGAGGAACACGTTCGAGCTGCGGCCCCAGGACACCACGCGGCGGAAGAGGTAGCGGGCGACCTCGTCCGGGGACAGCCGCCGCTGCCCCCGGAAGGTGCACGTGACGCCGTACTCGGTCTCGATCCCGAAGATCCGTCGGTCCACCTCTGCGAGACTAGGCGCCGAGGACGACATCGGCCGGTCCCCGCGCCCGGCCCCGTCCGGAGACCCGCCGCGAGCCTGCGAACGAGAGGACCTTCCCCTCGCCGCTACTCCGCGTTGCCCTGATCGGGCTGTGGACCGGAGCCCTCGCCGCCGCCCTCGGTGCCCCCGGCGGTATCAGGCGCGGCCGGGTCGCCCAGGCCCGGCGGGGTGCCCGGCGCCGGCGCGCTGGGGGCGTGCGCCGCCGTCGTCCCCTCGCGGGCGTCGTCACCCGCGCCGTCCCCGAGCAGGGCGTGCAGCGCGGCGCCCACGACGCGCCGGAAGGCGCGCTTGGGGCGTCGGCGGTCCAGGACCGCGACCTCCAGCTGGCCGGCCGGCAGCAGCTCGCCGTCGCCGCCGTTCTGGTTGACCGCCGGGCTGACCGCCGACAGCGCGCGGACGCCGACCATCAGCGCCTCGGCCAGGCCCATGCCCGGGGTGAAGTGCTCGCGCAGGTGGCCGGTGACCGCGTCGGCCTGGCCGCCCATCACCACGAAGTCGGACTCGTCGACGATCGACCCGTCGAAGGTGAGCCGGTAGAGCTGGTCGCCGCCCGGGTCGGTGCCGACCTCGGCGACGCACAGCTCGACCTCGAAGGGCTTCATCTGCTCGGTGAAGACCGTGCCGAGGGTCTGCGCGTAGGCGTTGGCGATGACCCGGCCGGTGACGTCGCGCCGGTTGTAGGAGTAGCCGCGCACGTCGGCCAGGCGGACGCCGGCCACCCGCAGGCTCTCGAACTCCGAGTAGCGGCCCACGGCGGCGAAGCCGATGCGGTCGTAGAGCTCGCTGACCTTGTGCAGCGTGGCGCTGGGGTTCTCGGCGATGAACAGGACGCCGTCGGCGTAGGTGAGGACGGCGACGCTGCGGCCGCGGGAGATGCCCTTGCGGGCGTACTCCGAGCGGTCGCGCATCAGCTGCTCGGGCGACGCGTAGTACGGCATGGTCATGGCGTCAGGCCCCCGTGCTGTTCCGGTCGGCGGCCGACCGCTCGGTGACGATCGTGTCGGCGACGGCGGCGACCTCGTCGTCGGTCAGCCGGACGGCGCCCTCGGCGTCCACCCGGTAGACGATCGGATACAGCCGGCGCACCGGGTCGGGCCCGCCGGTGGCCGAGTCGTCGTCGGCGGCGTCGTAGAGGGCCTCGACCACGGTGCGGGTGGCCGCGTCGGCGGAGAGGTCCTGCCGCCAGGTCTTCTTCAGCGAGCTCCGGGCGAACAGCGAGCCCGAGCCGACGGCGGCGTAGCCGCGCTCCTCGTAGTTCCCGCCGGTGACGTCGTAGCTGAAGATCCGCCCGGGGGTGGCGCCGGGCGGGGCGTCGAGGTCGTAGCCGGCGAAGAGCGGGACGACGGCCAGGCCCTGGAGCGCGGCGCCGAGGTTGCCGCGGATCATGCCGGCCAGCCGGTTGGCCTTGCCGTCGAGGGAGAGGGTGAGGCCCTCGATCTTCTCGTAGTGCTCGAGCTCCACCTGGTAGAGCCGGACCATCTCGATCGCGATTCCCGCGGCACCGGCGATGCCGATCACCGACCAGGAGTCGGCCGGGTAGACCTTCTCGATGTCGCGGCTGGAGATGAGGTTGCCCATCGTGGCGCGGCGGTCACCGCCCATGAGGACGCCACCGGCGTAGGTGACGGCGACGATCGTCGTGCCGTGCGGGGTCAGGTCACCGGCGGGGAGCTGCGGCAGCGGCCGGCGGCCGGGGAGCAGGTCGGGCGCGGCGGACGCGAGGAAGTCGGTGAAGGAGGAGCCCACCCGGTCCAGGTACGCGGCCGGGAACCCGGTCCGATCGGTCGGCCACTGGCTCAACCCGTCCACCTCTCTCACACCCCCGGGAGGGGTCGCCGATCGCTTGTCCGCGTGCCGACCGGCACGCCCGCCCGACCCTACCGGCGGCGCGCAGCGAGGGCCCTCCGCGGCTCCGGGCCGCGCGGGGTGGAAGCGGCCGGCGGGTCAGCGGGCCGAGGACCGGTCCACGTGCACCATCAGCCGGGTCAGCCGGGTCAGCCGCTCCCGGGCGATCACGGCGGTCGGCCGGGGATCGTTCCAGCGGCCCGCCTCGCGGTGCCGGAGCGTCCGTGGCCGGGACGACGACCGCCCGAGCCGCGGGCGGGGCACCACATCGACGCGGGCCCCTCCGGTGCGGTGGCGCTCGACGTACGAAGCAGCGGCGCGGAGGACGGCCGGGTCGTCCTTGAACTGGCCCAGGCCGCCGTTGCAGTTGAAGCACAGCAACTGGCGCACCCGGCCGGTCACGTGGTCGTGGTCGACGTGCTCGGCCGGCGCGGTCCGGCAGATCGCGCACAGCCCACCCTGCTCGTCGGACATGACGTCGAACTCTTCGCCGGTGATGCCGTACCGACGACGGACCTGACTTTGATCAGGGCTGCATGATCATCTCTGCTGCGGGCCGCTGAGCTGCAGGAACGGTCTGGACTCCGCGCGGTTTCACGCACTAACGGGGTCGG